>NZ_JAVLSP010000058.1:0-25019 GCF_031528575.1 Candidatus Sororendozoicomonas aggregata | reverse complement strand
ACGCCCGGGATTGTCTGTTGATTAATGGATACTTCCGAGGGACTTCGCGCGTAACGAGTGGATGCCTGGGGCTGTCGCGGTGGACTTATGGATAATTCACGCTCATCGTAGTCGGGATGTTCCTTCAGCATATGTGCTTTGTAGGTTTTGTCAGAACTGAAACCCTTTTCTGAACAAACAGGACAATGAAAACTCCTCGTGGCGCCACAAGTGTGATTTTCGAAAGTAGCTTGATGCGCAAAGCGTTCATCACAATTAAGGCATAGATAGGGCTTCTCCCTAGTGTGGGTATTCAGGTGAATATCGCGAGTAACCTTCTGAGCAAAACGCCTATTACAGTATTGGCACGCAAAGGGCTTTTCTCCGGTATGGGTTCGGATGTGGACAGTAAGACCAGCCTTTTGAGCAAATTGATTTCCACAGAAATTACATTGATAGGGCTTTTTTCCGGTATGGGTCAGCTCATGTCGGCTTAATAAACTGGGCTTGGGAAACGTCTTTGGACAAGATTTACAGGCATAAACTTTGGGCATGGGGCCTCACTGTTTTATTAAGCTTAAGCAGATTTTTTGAATGCGCGGCTTTTAACACCGCTAATACCACGGACAGTTTTCCCACGCTGACTCGGTGGGAGAAAATCAACGACAACCAGAGATAGTTAACCAGCATTTAACCATCGCATTCAAGATGATGACAATCAGGACTGCTTATCAGCCATTGAGTATCAGCCATTCAGTCACGGCGGCGCTTGCTGCATAAAAGTGTCCGCGCTACGGTGAGACAAGGTCTACTCTTTTGGATAATTTTGGATAAAATACCCATTTTCCTCAGCCTCCTGTTTATTAGAGAATGCCAGACAAAATCCGCATTATCCTGATCAATACCTTCCACCCCGGCAATATCGGGGCTGTGGCACGTGCCATGAAAACCATGGGACTGCATTCACTGTACCTGGTCAATCCCGGTGATTTTCCGGCATCCGGTGCCACCAGTATGGCCGCGGGCGCTCAAGATGTACTGGACAATGCCACCGTGGTCAATACCTTCGATGAAGCCATTGCTGAGTGCTCGTTAGTGATTGGCACCAGCGCACGCAGCCGGAATATGTCAACCCCCCTGCTAGGGCCTGCTGAGTGTGCTGAAAAACTGGTCACAGAAGCCGGTGTCGGCAATGTCGCGCTGGTTTTTGGCCAAGAAACCATGGGCATGACCAACGAAGAATTACTCAAATGCCATTACCATGTGGCTATTCCCGCCAACCCGGATTATCCGGTACTCAATGTGGCAGCCGCCGCGCAGATTCTGTGTTATGAAATCTACACTGCCAACCGCCAGGGTCAGACCAGGCCATTGAACAAAGACAGTACACCTCAGTACCCAAGCGTACAAACCATGGAGTACTTTTATACCCACCTCGAAACCACCCTCGACAAGATTGGTTTTCTGATACCTCAGCACCCGGGGCTGGCCATGACCCGCCTGAAGCGATTATTTAACCGGGCCCGTCCCGAAGAAAAAGAACTCAATATGCTCCGGGGCATTCTCAGTGCCATTGACCGACAATCGAAGTAACGCGCAACAATGATCAGTGGCCTGTTTCAGCCGTATTGGCGCGCTTTACCTGCTGCCAGAGTGCCTCCATTTCTGCCAGTGTCAGCAACGGTAACGCTGTGGACTGTCTGGCTGCTTCTGCTTCCATGGCTCTGAATCGTCGGTCAAACTTACGGATGGCACCACGCAACGCCATTTCGGGGTTGACCTTTAAATGCCGGGCATAATTGACACAGGCAAACAATAAATCACCGACCTCTTCAGTGAGGGCTTCCTGATCATCAAGGGCAGCAGCCGCCATGATTTCAGCCAGCTCTTCGTTGATTTTATCCGCCACCGGTTCTGGCTCTGACCAGTCAAAGCCAACACGGGCAGCCGCTTCTTGTACTTTCATCGCTTTGCTCAAGCTCGGCAGCGATACCGGTAATTGGGACGGCAACGCAGACTGGCGCTGATGCCGCGGGCATTTTTTCTGCCTTTGTTCAGACTTGACAGCCTCCCACCGCGCTTTAACTTCCTCTGGCGTTAATGTTGGCCGCGCGCCGGCAGAAGCCAGTGTCCCGTCAGGAAACACATGGGGATGACGACAAAGCAGCTTGTCAACCAGAGCGGTCACCACGGCAGAGAAATCAAACAAGCCTGACTCCTCAGCCATACGGGCATGAAATACCACCTGAAAAAGCAGATCGCCCAACTCTTCACGCAGATTCTCAAAATCATTCTGCTCAATGGCCTCCACCACTTCGCACGCCTCTTCCAGGGTATAAGGCGCAATAGTGCTGAAGGTCTGATCCAAATCCCAGGGACAGCCCTTATCAGGGTCTCTCAGTATCGCCATCAGTGCCAGCAAATCATTCAGCGCAGCTACATTTGTCACAAAAACACACTCCAGGTAATTGTCGCCTTTCTAACGACCGTAATGCCCATGGCAGGCCAGGAGCCTGACCGAGAATAGCGCCCGTAGCGAGGATTACGAGAAATTGAGGATAAAAATTTCTGCTTCTGAGGAGAATAGCGGGGCTATTTGACGAAGAAGCAGGAATTTTTAGACCAATTTATCGCAACCGCAGTAGGGTAGTCTATTCTCGGACAGACTCCTAGATGTCAGAGCAGTAGAAAGACGAGTAAGGCCTGCTGTTGCGACGCCTCCTACTCACGGTTCAGACAGTCAGATAGTCAGAACACGCCATTGCTATTATTCAGTGGTTATTTTTGTTTTTGCGAAAGCGCACAGCCTCAATCACATTAGGTAGCTGGCTGACTTTCGCCAGTATCCGTCCCAATGTTTGTAAACTGATGACTTCCACTGTCAGCAACATATTCGCCAGGTGCTCTTTTTTGCTGGTACGGGTTTCCAGGGCGACCACATTGACCTTGTCATTAGCAAGTACCATAGTGATATCTCGCAACAGTCCCGGGCGGTCATAAGCTTCAATCATAATCTCTACCGGGTAAGCGTACTCTGGCGTATCCCCCCAACTGACTTCAATTAACCGTTCCCGCTCCCTTTCATGGAAGTGAAAGACATTGGCGCAATCCTGGCGATGAATCGTAACGCCACGCCCCACCGTGATATAACCTATGATGGGATCACCTGGAACAGGCTGGCAACAATTCGCCATCTGCGTCAACAGATTACCAACACCATCAATAGTAATGCCTTTATCCCCATGCTTTTGCTGTTGGGGACGTGCCCGCAATTCAAAGCCTTTTTCTTCTTCTGGCGCAATTTGCCGTTGCGCCAGCCCCACGACATGGGCCAGTTTGATATCCCCTGCCCCCAGCCCTGCGTACATATCGTCCACACAGTGCGCATTGACAGCCTCTACCAACGCGTCGAGCTTAACCCCATTGAGGGCCAGGCGACGTAGTTCGGCCTCCAACAAGCCGCGACCATCCATAATATTTGAATCGCGATCTTGCTTTTTAAACCAGTGAGTAATTTTCGCGCGCGCCCGCGTGGTGGTCACATATCCCAGATCCGGGTTAAGCCAGTCCCTGCTAGGCTGGCCGTTACTGGCGGTCAGTATTTCCACCTGGTCTCCTGTTTTCAGGGTATGGTTCAAAGGAACAATCCGGCCAGCCACTTTTGCCCCCCTGCAACGACGCCCTACTTCCGTGTGAATACGGTAAGCAAAATCAATAGGCGTGGCGCCCATGGATAAATCAACGACATCACCGTCTTTAGTGAATACATAAATCCGGTCTGGCTCCACATCGGCCCGCCACTGATCCCCGATGCCATCAAGATCACCGAGTTCTTCATGCCATTCCATCACCTGGCGCAGCCAGGCGATTTTCTCTTCATAACTGTCATTCTGGTTATTGGTGTCAGTGCCCTTATACTTCCAATGCGCGCAGACACCTAACTCAGCTTCATCGTGCATTTTATAGGTACGAATCTGGACTTCCAGCGTCTTCCCCTGAGGACCGAACACCGCCGTGTGTAATGAGCGATAACCATTCTCTTTAGGGGTCGCGATATAATCATCAAACTCCTGAGGTATATGGTTCCACAGAGAATGAACGGTCCCTAAAGCCGCATAACAATCCCGCACTTCATGGGTCAGAATACGTACCGCCCGAATATCATACAAATCGCGAAAATCAATACCCTTCCGGCTCATTTTGCGCCAGATACTGTAGATATGTTTCACTCTGCCAAAGACTTCCGCTTCAATATGGACATCGTTCAGGGCATGTTGAAGCGACCCGACCACATCCTCAATGTACTGCTCACGATCCATCCGTTTTTCATCAAGCAGCCGGGCAATCTTTTTATAGTCCTGAGGTTTCAGGTAACGAAACGACAGGTCTTCCAACTCCCACTTGATATAGCCAATACCCAGTCGATGAGCCAGGGGGGCGTAAATTTCAAAGACTTCACGGGCAACCCGCTGGCGTTTTTCTTTATCGGCATACTTCACAGCACGAATCGCACAGGTGCGCTCAGCCAGCTTGATCAGCGCCACACGCACGTCATCAATAATAGACACCAGCATTTTACGGACTTTATCCAGCTGATCCTGTCGCTGGTCAAGCACCTGTTTACGGGCAGGATTCAACACAGTACTGATCACAGCCATCCCCTGAACATCTCTGATCAACCCCGCTACAGATGCGCCAAAGGCCGCTTTAACCGAATCAAGGGGCAGCTTGAATTCACGCACCGGACGGTAAAGCATAGCTGCCACCAGAGAATCCACGTCCAGCTTCAGGTCCGCCAGTATCTCAACCATTTCAAGGCCCGTGCGAAAGCAGCCCGGCCCTGAAGGCCATTCGGTATCCGAAGCCTGTAACCGCGCGTCCTGCTCTGCCTGTCGTGTCATTTCACAGGCTTTGCGTAAGCTGTCGGTACAGAGCAGACCAAACCCCCCCTCAAGACGGCTTAGCCAGGCATCCAGATCGATAGTACCATCATAACGAACGGGGTGATCTTCTCTTACCTTGACCATGAATCTTTTTCCGTTTTTAAATAGATGTCACAACGGGAATCAGTTTTTTGTTCAAATCGCGCGCCCGATATAAACATAATCATCAGCGCTCAAACAGAGCCATAGACTCAATATGCGTGGTTTGGGGAAACATGTCCATGACTCCCAGACGACTGAGTCTAAAGCCTTCTGCTTTTAACAGTCCAGCATCCCGCGCCAGGGTCGCGCGGTTACAGGATACATACAGTATTCTCGGTGGCAGCTTATTTTTCAGCACAGTTACCGCTTCCTGTGCCCCCGCCCGAGGCGGATCAAGCAACAAAGCATCATAAGTGGCTTTTGCCCAGTCCTTATGGCCGAAATCACCTGACAGGCCTGCCTGGTAAAATGCGCAGTTGTTTAGCCCATTTAACACAGCATTATTGGTGGCTCTCGCTACGGCACTTTCCCCCACCTCAACGCCTTTCACACATGCGCCCCCGGCTGCCATTGCCACCGAGAAATTGCCCAGCCCACAAAACAGATCCAGGATACGCAACCCAGGCTACACCTTCAGCCATTGTATCGCCTGCGCCACCATCTGACGGTTGATATGGGTATTCAGCTGACAACAAGAAGGCACCAGAAAAGCCTTCTCACTTTAACGACAGGTTCTTGCCTCACCATACTGAGAAGCAGTCTTAAAAGTCATGCTCCTACCGCGGCTACGATAAATGGGTCTAAAAAGTCGCTTTTGTTCGTCAAATAGTCCCGCTATTCTCCTCACAAAAGCGACTTTTTATCCTCCATTTCTCGCAGTCCTCGCTACGGACAGACTTTTAAGACTGCTTCTCCAGAACAACAAACGCGATAGCATTGTCGCTTTCATCGGATAACGACAAATGGCAGGTACTGATATTTCGCTGGCGCTGCATCTGTCTGGCATACCCATGGAGCACCAGCAAGGGCGCTCCACTGTCGTTGTTAATGACCTCAATGTCCTGAAAAGACACTTTGCCAATACCTGTTCCCAGCGCTTTTGACGTGGCCTCTTTAGCAGCAAACCGTTTTGCCAGAAAGGGAACAGGATTCGCTATAGTATGGTATGTCCTGAATTCCAGCGGCGTCAGTATCCGGCTGGCAAAACGGTCACCATGGCGTTCTACCGTGTCAGCAATCCGGTCAATGCGGATAATATCGGTACCTATCCCCGCAATCATCGGTGCGAAGATGCTCTTAATATCAGCGTTTTCATCGCTTTCACCGCATCCTTAAGACCAGTAAATAATGCCCTTCCAATAATAGCATGCCCGATATTAAGCTCATTAATGCCGGCGACCGCTGCCACCGGTTCGACATTCTGATAATTCAGTCCGTGCCCTGCATTGACGATAAGATGATGCTTCAACCCGCAATACACCGCTTGTCGCAAACGCTCCAGCTCAGCCTTCATGGCCTGCGGGCTATCGGCTTCCGCATAAGCACCGGTATGAAGCTCAATGGCTGGCGCGCCCGCTTCTTTAGCGGCGATTACCTGTTCTTCATCCGGGTCAATAAATAGCGAAACCTCGCACCCTCTGGCACCCAACCGCTGACAAGCTAACTGGATACTCGAAAAACCTGACTTGACATCCAACCCACCTTCAGTGGTTAACTCCTGCCGCTTTTCCGGTACCAGACAAACATGCTCAGGTCTGAGCTCTTCGGCAAACTCAAGCATTTCAGGGGTGTTGGCCATCTCCAGGTTCATACGGGTTTGCAATACATCGCGTATCAGCAAGACATCCCGCTCCCGAATATGCCGCCGGTCTTCCCGCAGGTGCAGTGTAATCCCGTCAGCGCCAGCCTGCTCTGCTTCTATGGCTGCCTGAACAGGGTCGGGGTATGAGATACCGCGCGCTTCACGCAATGTAGCAATATGATCAATATTGACACCCAGTAAGATACGCTGAGGAGGAACCATAATAACATTACTTCCTGTTTGCAGACCGCCACTGTCGGGTAAACAGCTCACGGCTTTTTAAGGGACGTCCCCCAAGCAGGGGTTCAAGGGCCACTCGAGAAAATCGTTTAAAGTCAGGATAAAGCCCAGGCTGACTGAAATCACGGCGTGCCAAGGACAACAGTACCTCTGTAGAAAAGCCCTGGCATACCCCGTTACGACTCAATACCGCACTACCGGCCTCCACCAGCCCCACATGGGGTTGATAATAGTAATAACCGCCCTGACGCAGGGCTTTCCCTGTTATAGCTTCATGGGTCAGCGTCGGCAAATACCCGGTCAGTTGCAGTAATTGTAACTCAAAAAAACGTAACAGAGGCTCAACAGATGCCACCGGTGTTGCCAACTGGTTCAACACCAGCGTATACAGCTCCATCAAACCATCCAACTGCTGCCTTGGCATGACCGCCCTGATGACCAGCTCATTGAGATAAAAACCACAAAACAGCGCATTACCAGAGAGTTTTGCCCATGTTCGCACCTCAATGCTGGACAGCGTTTTCAGGTCACTGCGTCCACGCCAGCTCAGCAATACCTCGGTAAAAGGTTGCAGCAGGGCAATTTTCCCTGAAGACAGAGAGCGCACGCCCTGAACCACCATAGCCAGCCGACCATGCCCTTCCACCAGGAACTCGGCAATCACCGCACGCTCTTTATAAGGCCGCCGGTGCAACAGCCAGGCCCTGGCCAGTTCTGCCGCCATTACTGCTGCTCATACCCCAGGCTTTTCAGTGCCCGCTCATCATCAGACCACCCCCCTTTAATCTTCACCCACAGGCTGAGCATGACTTTTGAATCAAATAGCTTTTCCATATCCAGCCGGGATTCCTGACCAATTTTCTTCAAGCGAGCACCTTTGTCACCAATGACAATGGCTTTTTGGCCAGAACGCTCCACCAGAATCAATGCGCTGATGTGCAATACTGGGGCTTTATTTGGGCGCTGTTCCTGTTTAAACTCTTCAATTTCAACGGCAACCTCGTAGGGAATCTCGTCGCCGAGCTGCCGCATGACTTTTTCCCGCACCAACTCAGCCGCCAGAAAGCGGGAGCTGCGATCAGTCACCTGATCTTCTGGGAAAAAGTGCGGGCTTACAGGCATCAGTTGTTCAACCTGATGCTCAAGCTGATTCAGGTTATGGCCACTTTTGGCGGAAAGAGGCACCATGGCGTAAAAGCTGGCTTTTTTCCCCAAAGCGTCCAAATGAGGAAATAAAACAGCTTTATCCTGAATCCGATCAACTTTATTGATAGCCAGTATCACCGGACAACGGGCATCTTGTATCTTGTTGAGTACCAGCTGATCCTCTTCCGTCCACACCAGACGATCCACAACAAACACAACAACATCAACGTCAGCCAGCACAGTGCTGGCAGCGCGGTTCATATAGCGGTTAATCGCTTTTTTCTGCGACTTATGAATGCCAGGGGTATCGACGTAAACGGTCTGCACACGCCCTTGTGTTTTAATACCCAACACCTGATGGCGCGTCGTTTGTGGTCGGCGGGAAGTAATGGACAGTTTTTGCCCCAGAATATGATTGAGCAGCGTTGATTTGCCGACGTTCGGTCGCCCCACAATCGCCACATAACCACATCGGCTGCCTTCAGGCAACGTGTCAGAGTCGGCGTTCCCGGAAAGAGAAGCCGCCAATCGAGACAGATCAGTTGTCATGATTCCATATCCAACAAAGAAAGGGCTTTTCGAGCAGCCTGTTGCTCAGCGCCACGACGACTGGAACCTTCACCTACGGTAGTATTATCAGGGCTTTCCAGCTCACAGACCACGGTAAAGACCTGATCATGGGCTTCACCGGAAACATCGGTTACAGTGTACTGTGGTAACGCCTTCTGACGTGCCTGCAAAAACTCCTGCAGGCGGGTCTTTGGGTCTTTGTTCTGTTGGTCACTGATCGATAGAGCATTGAGGCGCAGGGCAAACCACCGGCGAATATGCGATCGACAGGTTTCCATATCACTGTCCAGATAAATGGCACCGATAATGGCTTCCACAGCATCAGCAAGGATTGATTCCCGCCGGAAGCCACCACTTTTGAGTTCACCAGACCCCAAACGCAGAAAATCCCCCAACTCAAACTCCCGGCCAAGCTCAGCCAATGTGGCACCGCGAACCATGCGCGCGCGTAAACGGCTCAACTGGCCTTCCCGCGCTTCAGGAAAGCGCTCATACAAGGCATCCGCAATGACAAAATTAACAATGGAATCCCCCAGAAACTCCAGGCGTTCATTATTACGACTACCACAACTACGGTGAGTCAGCGCCAGTTTCAGGCGACTCTTATCAACAAAGAGGTAGCCCAACTTACGCTCAAGTTCAGCAAATTCTTCAAGCTTCACGTAGGTTTGATGTTCCAATCGTGTTCAAAAGTTAATACAAGGCTAAGATTATAAACAAGGTGAATGCGTCGCTCATAACGAATCTCTACCTGACGCTGACCTTCCTTCCCTCGAATGCGATACTCACTCTCAGCCAATTTTACCCTGTTTCTCTGAAACCCCTGTTTCAGCCAAGTTCGGACTTGCTCAACGCTGGCATTGCCCAGCTGCGGTTTTCTCTTTATTGACGACAATAATCGAGAAACGGCAAAATCATCCATATAATAAGGCAGCATCTTCGCGGCCATCATAACGCCACTGACCAAAAAAACCACTATTGTCATCAATCTGATGATACCAACACCGCCCTGCCTGGCTGTTCCCATGTCACCCTCCATGATCCTAAGAGCCTGTCCGAGAATAGACTACCCTACTGCGGTTGCGATAAATTGGTCTGAAAATTCCTGCTTCTTCATCAAATAGCCCCGCTATTCTCCTCAGAGGCAGAAATTTTATCCTCAATTTCTCGCAATCCTCGCTAAGGGCGCTATTCTCGGTCAGGCTCCTAGATACAGTCACCTTTATAAATAAGAAGCTGTTCATACAAGATAATGAACAGCTTTTAAGGTTCCATAATATATCAAAGGCGAAAGGTAACAAACATGCCAGACCCATCCTCTGTGGAAGCACTCAGGCTTATTCAATCACACGGTTATTTTTGAAGCTGGGCAGGTCAGTCCACTTCGGCCAGTGCATCCAGATATACACCGCCTTACCAACAATATTACGCTCCGGCACAAAACCCCAGTAGCGACTATCATTGCTTCGGTCCCGGTTGTCACCCATCACAAAATAACTATCAGCAGGCACTTCCCAAACCCCTTCTTTCATACTGGGAATACCTGGTTCACGTCGTATATGGTGCACCTTACCATCACCATCACCATCGATAGTCTCATCGTATAAGCGATACACACCGCTATCATCACTCAGTTGGGCAACAAACTGCTGAGGGACAACCTTACCATTAATGGTCAGCTGCTTGTTGAAATAGGTAATGGTATCACCTGGCAGGCCAATCACCCGTTTAATAAAATTAATACTCGGGTTCATCGGCTCTTTAAAGACCATCACATCACCCCGCTCAGGCTCATTCATGGATAGAATTTTGGTACCCGTCACTGGGAGCCGCAGGCCGTATTCATACTTATTGACAAGAATGAAGTCACCCACCTCAAGGGTCGGAATCATAGAACCTGATGGAATCTGAAACGGCTCAAACAAGAAAGAACGAAGCACCAGTACTAATGCCAGTACGGGAAAAATTGACTTAGCCGTCTCAATAAAGCCCGCTTCTTTTTCAAGCTTTGCCACAACAGCCTGATCAATCTTATCGCCATCAACACTGGCTTTATAACTATCAACCGCTTTTCGGCGACGAGGTCGAAGCCACAACCGATCCAGCAGGGCTATCAACCCCGTAATAAAAACCGCCAGTACCAGCAATAGCGGAAAATTAATGTCCATGGTTATTGTTTCTCTGCCAGTTATCCGTTTAAAGTAAAGCGAGGCAGTGACCTATGCACTCCCCGCCCGAACCCTGAATTATTTATCGACTTTCAGTACAGCAAGGAAAGCAGCTTGAGGAATTTCTACATTGCCTACTTGCTTCATTCGCTTTTTACCGGCTTTCTGTTTTTCCAAAAGCTTACGCTTACGGGAGACATCACCACCATAACACTTTGCCGTCACGTTCTTGCGCAGGGCTTTTACTGTTGTCCTGGCAATCACCTGACCACCAATGGCAGCCTGAATAGCAACATCAAACATCTGACGCGGAATAATTTCCTTCATCTTTTCCGTTAGCAACCGTCCTCGTGACTGCGCATGATCCCGGTGAACAATGACAGCTAGAGCATCGACTTTGTCACCATTAATCAACACATCAACACGCACCATATTGGCCCCTTCAAAGCGGTCAAAGTGGTAGTCCAGCGACGCAAAACCCCGGCTAACTGACTTCAGTCGATCAAAAAAGTCCAGAACAACCTCACTCATGGGAATATCATAGCTCAGGGAAACCTGCCCGCCCATAAACTGCATATCTTTTTGCGCACCCCGACGCTCGACACACAAGGTAATCACATTCCCCAGGTAATCCTGCGGCACCAATATATTCACCTTAGCGATAGGTTCTCGAATTTCTTCAATACCCGCGGGATCAGGGAGTTTAGACGGATTATCTACCTCAACCACCGCTCTGTTTTTCAGCGCGACCTCATAGATGACGGTAGGTGCTGTGGTGATCAGGTCCAGATTATATTCGCGCTCCAGCCGCTCCTGGATAATCTCCATATGGAGCATTCCCAAAAAACCACAGCGAAAACCGAAACCAAGGGCATCACTGCTTTCTGGCTCATAAAACAACGAAGCATCATTGAGGCTGAGTTTTTCCAGCGCCTCACGAAAGGATTCAAAATCATCAGAACTGACCGGAAACAAGCCTGCGTAAACCTGAGGCTTCACTGTTTTGAACCCTGGCATGGCCTCAACATCCGGGGTCTTCGCATGGGTCAGGGTGTCCCCAACCGGCGCGCCCTGAATATCTTTGATACCCGCGATGACATAACCCACTTCGCCGGCTTTCAGCTCAGCCGTCGCGCTTCGCTTGGGCGTATAGATGCCCACACCATCGACAACGTGCGCTCCTCTGGTGGACTTCACCAGTATCTTTTCTCCTTTGCGCAACGTGCCATTTTTAACACGCACCAAAGAAACAATACCGAGGTAATTATCAAACCAGGAATCAATAATTAATGCCTGCAAGGGCGCGTTGATATCCCCGGCAGGGGCCGGTACGGTCTTCACCAACGCGTTAAGCACTTTGTCAATACCCAAACCACTTTTAGCTGAACACTGCACCGCATCTGTCGCGTCAATGCCAATGATCTCTTCAATTTCCTGGGCAACACGCTCAGGCTCAGCCTGGGGCAAATCCATTTTGTTCAAAACCGGCATGACCTCCAGCCCCTGCTCAATAGCCGTGTAGCAATTGGCCACGGACTGCGCTTCTACTCCCTGCGCCGCATCCACCACCAGCAAGGCACCCTCACAAGCTGCCAATGAACGAGATACCTCATAAGAAAAGTCAACGTGTCCGGGTGTATCAATAAAGTTCAACTGATAAGTCTTACCATCGTCAGCGGTATAATCAAGGGTCACGCTCTGTGCCTTGATGGTAATGCCACGCTCACGCTCAAGCTCCATGGAATCCAGGACCTGCGCCTGCATTTCACGGTCACTGAGACCACCACAGGTCTGGATAAACCGGTCGGCCAGCGTCGATTTACCGTGGTCAATATGGGCAATAATCGAGAAGTTGCGTATATGGTGCAGATTACTGGCTGTCGGTTTAGTCATACATTGATTTTTCTGTAGGGGCACCATGAACCAGACGGTGTTATTACCGTATTTATCGTTGTGCCGCTTAAATGGAAAAGATGAAATCGGGCTAGGAGCCTGTCGGACTTAAGACAATTCCGGCCTGAAATCCACAATCGCGGCCAGAATTTTCGATCAATTTGCTTAAACAGGTCAACTATTCGCACAAATTGATCGAAAACTCTGACTCGCCCTACTGAATTTTATGCTCGAAAGCATAAGTCCGACAGGCTCCCAGTATAACGGTATCAACACCCATGTGACAGCAGCAAAGTTTTTTGCTGAAACCCAGCCCCTGCTATAGGTACATGGCCGGTAACCGTGACAAATCTTCATAAAAATCACGTAACCACCTTGTTTTATTAGGAAAAAGATCGAATTCTAACGGTCGTACCTTTTGGTTCACATCCAGCCGGTAATGCCCCAGAAGGTTGATGTGATGGTCACGGTAAGGTGAGAGGTGGCTCAGCATTTCATCCGTGATTTCATGCCCTTCTTTTCGTAGTTCAGTCAATGTGCGACTCAGGTTTTCGACTGTGTGAAGTATGACCATAATTAGCAGTCAGGTGATTGCACTTGATGATTTTGTCCTGTTGGCTCCGATCATTCTCCCTTATGACGCCTTTGTTACCAGAGAAGAGCAAGGCAGGGAAATCATTGAACTTTTCACTCTTGTTTGTTTCGGCGTTAATCATCTTCCGCATTCCCGTGTCTTGAATGTACTCCAGAAATAAAAGTGTTCTTACAGCCCGGTCCAGCTTTCTGAACCCATAGTACACAGAGTTTTTTCGGCTTTTGCTGTTGAGCCCCTTGATGATGGTCGAGCTGACATAGGGGGAGATCTTCCCGGCCTTGATGGACATGGCAATTGGCAGCATGTCATCCCAGCAAGCCTCAATCCGTTCCCATTTGAGCGTTTCACGGAACAAAGGCCCAAGGTTATCCTCAATACCCCTAAAAGCACTTTTGCAGGCCCAAGCCCGAAGCTCTAAAGCAAAGCAACAGTCTTGAAAATTTGATCTAGGTCAATAAAAACAAAAATAATCAAAAGACAGCACTTTTTTTTATAAGAATCTAGTGTTTAAATCCAAGCACAGAAACAAACGGCACTAAAAAAAAATTTGGGTGCTGCTTGTTTTTTTAAAAAAAATCCACGAAATAGAAAAAGTAATGGCTATAAATGAACAATCTTTTTAAGGAAAATATCGCCATTCTGGCAGCCAATGCTGTTTATGAAGCTTCCTGTAGAGGAACACTGGGTGAGCTGTATCAAGGTCCTTTCTTTGACAAAGACTCCGTAGATATCGCGATAATTTCAGCTTTATCAAACAATAAAACTAGCGCAACCCTGATTGCAGGAAGAGAGTGCAATCTTGAGGCAATAAATAAGCTGAAGGTAAAGAAAGCGCTTGAAAATTTCTCAAATCTTCTTGCTAAAGAATCACCTAGCCAATGGTCAATGGTCATTTGAAAGCGATTTACAGGTTGGTGCAGGTATGTCTAGCTCTACTTCGGATATTATTTCTGCGTTGCGCTGCGTTAGCAATGCATTAAACAGAACATTAAGCATTAAAGACATTACCTACTCACTACTAGGTGTAGAGCGTTCTGACTCTATTTTTATAGATCTCCCATCACTGTATCTTAGCCAGAAACAAAAATTTATTGATGTATACAAGTCCCAGAAAAAGATATTTTGTATTTACGGCATGGAAAATAAAGCCATTGACACCTCAGCAACCAAGTCGTCTCTAATCCAGTTCTATAAAGAGAAAATTGCTAAGTTCTGCGAACATCAAGAAACAATTCCCGAGGAAAATGCATGAATATTATTCTGGTTGAAGCACTAACTTTTGGCCTTGGCAGGCTCACAAAAGCAGCCGAGGAACTAAATGTCACATTACACCTTCTGACCCGCAATCCGGATGTTTACTTTTATGAGCTAAAAAACATCCAGAGCAAACGCTTAAAAGTGGTTAAGCTGGACACTTTTGATAAAAAGGAGGTTATCAATTATTGCTCTGAAATTGATAACTTTGCCAACATTATTAACCTTACTGACACATGGACTAATACTGTCAGGGAAGTATCAGAAATTCTAGGGTGTAAAATCCAAAACCCTCTATCTATGAAGATATGTCGAGATAAATCAATGCTACGACAGACCCTGATAGAAAAAAAATTATCTCGCTGTTCGCAAAATTTAGTTGATATACGTCAAGAAAAAATCAACCTGGAAGGAATCCGTTATCCTGTCATTGTTAAAGATGCTAGCGGTACAGGGTCTAAAAATGTTTGGCTTGCTGAAAGTACTTCTGAGCTTTACAAGGTTATTAGCGAAGCCAAAAGTATATCCAACCTTGATCAGGTTTTAGTTGAAACCTACCTCAAGGGCACATTGTTTAGCGCGGAAACGGTCAGCTATCAAGGCAAAACAAAACTGATCTCCATTTCCAGTAGAATACTTTCAGATATACCGAAGTTTATGGAAAAAGCCATATCACTACCATTAAAAACCAAGGGTACAGAACTGGAAAACGTTGAGCCTTGGATAAAGCATATTCTTACTGCTATTTCATATACCGATGGGTTTGCGCATACTGAGTTCGTTGTAACAGATAAAGGTTTTGAAGTTATTGAAGTAAACCCTCGGTTAGGTGGTGTTCAGATCGGTGAAGCATTATGCCAGGCATTTGATTATAATTTTTATAAAGCTTTTATTGAAATGGCACTAGGCAGAGAGCCAGAAGTGTTTTCCATCCAGCTGTCACCCAAAAAAGCTATTGGGCAAGTTTTTATTTATGCAAACTCTACGGGAAGATTCTCACATACGGATAATAAACATACAAGCAAAAAAACCACAGTCTACCCTTGTGCAATCAAAGGTAAGAAAATAAACAGCCTGAGTGACCAAACCTCTTGCGTTGCTATAAGCCTCACTGAGTCTTCCAATTCTGAACTTGCTTTGCTGGATGCATTATCAGAGGCAAACAAAATAAAAGTATTTATGGACTAAAAGATGTTAAAATCACTTAAAAGCTACAGTTTGGATATTCAGCTTGTTCTTATTACTACATTGCTAAGCAATGTAGGTATATTTATGGTGATACCATTTCTTGCTATTTACCTGAATGATATTGATAAAATATCTACTGTAGATGTAGGAATTATTATTGGTATTGCTTTTTGGTGTCAAAGAGCAGGATCTCTACTGGGAGGTATCTTATCAGATTTCTTTCATGTAAAAAAGACAATGCTCTTAGGACTATTAATTAGAATACCTGGTTACATGATGGTCGGATATGTTACAAATTTTTATCTTCTGGTAGTAGCCTGCTCTTTAATTGGTTTGGGAAGTAGCATTTACTTACCCGCTGCTAAATCTTTTCTCGTCAATAGGACAGATGACAACAAAAAAGTTGAAATTCTGTCTATTCGCGTCATTTTATCTAATGTAGGGGTGGCACTTGGTCCTGTAATAGGATTGGCTGTTTTTGATATTTCACCTATATGGCTATTTACTAGCGTTGGGTTAGTGTTCGCTAGCCTTTTGTTCTTAAATCTTAGGCTTAGTGATATAGAAAGAAAGAAGGAAGAAAGTAATCCCATTTTTTCTGACTTCAATAAATTACTTAAAAATAAAAAAATGGTCATAACATCCATACTGATGTTTATATTTATAGCGCTTTATATGCAGATTGAAGTAACAATTCCAATGTTTAGTAATGACGTCTTTGGTAAACGTTTTATTTCTGCTGTATTTATTATTAACGCTCTAATCGTTATATTGTTTCAAATGCCGATATCCAAGTGGGCTTGTAAAGAGTCAAACACATTTGCTATGCCTCTTGGTTTTTTATTTTTTTCGGCAAGTTTCTTATTATTATTCGTATTTGAGAGTTCATATCTTGCTTTGTTTTCCTCAGTAATAATTTTTTCAGTTGCTGAAATAATCTTTCAAATCAGGTTAGATTATGATGCTACCAATATAGATAAACGGATGATTGCAACAACATTTGGTCTGATGAGTTTAGCTGGCGCATTTGGCGGTTTGTTTGGTAGTTTTATAGGCACACTGTTGTACTCAACACCTATTTTTGGATTGGGTATTTGGGCGATTCTAACAATTGCAACAGTTATATTAACAGTCATATCCTTTTTTTCTCTAAGAAATATCGAGGTTGTTTATGCCTAAGCATGTAGTATTGATTAGCCCCCACGAGGCTATGATTGATTGTGTAAAATCACACAAGATAGAATATACCATTATAGATAAAGCTGGGGCACGCTATGACTACCAAGACGTAGAAAGTTGCGCCTTATTTCTTTTTGACTATCATAATGAACAACTATGCACAAGGATTTTAGAAGCTATCAATGAAAATAAAAAAATTGATGCCATCGTAACATTAACGGAAAATGCTTTACCTGTAGCAGCAAATCTTTCTGAATATTTTAACTTACCATCTACTCCTATGAGTATAGTTAAGTTAATACATGACAAAGCAAGTATGAGAGAATCCTTATCATCATTTGATAATTACTCTATCAACTTTTTACAGCCTAAAAACCTGCATGATCTTCATCAGTTTGCCGAAGAAAATGGCTTTCCTTTTATCATAAAACCTAAAAAGGGTGTTGGCAGCAAGGGTGTATTGAAAATAGAAAAAATGTCAGACCTAAAGAGTATAACTTTTACAGAAGAACTAATTGCTGAACAGTTTATTCTTGGAGATGAGTATTCCGTTGAATTTTTTTCATTCAACGGTGATCATAAAATGGTATCTGTAACTGAAAAAAATCTGATTAGTAGTAGTTCTATCGACAACTTTACAGAAATTGGGCATACGATTCCTGCTGAAATAAATAAAAACCTGAAAAGCCATATAGAAAAATATGTGTCAACTTTTCTTGATATTATTGGCTTAAAGGATGGTCCATCTCATACAGAAATAAAGGTAGCTGGTGGTGTTATCAATATAATAGAGACACACAATCGAATAGGTGGTGATAGGATTTCATCATTGGTAAAAATCAGCACTGGAGTAGACTTGGTAGAGCTCTCCATTTTATGGCCGCTAAATCTATGCAAACCTATTGAGAGCCCAATACATCACAATGTCTCAGCATCAATCAGATTTTTCAATCCAAAACCAGGAAAACTGTTATCCATAGATGGCATTGAAACCGCAAAACAATCTCGATCCATCATAGATGTTGAAGTATCATGCAAAACAGGCGACTTAATAAAGCCTATAAACGACTCTTTTGGTAGATATGGTTTTTTGATAGCAACAGGAGTTGACACCAAAGAGGCTAGAACTAATGCTTATGAGGCAAGTTCTAAAATAAAATTTAACATCTCAGGTTGATCTGACTAATCTATTGACTGGAGGGGCGGCCGACAAATGGGGCTGTCTTTTAGTCACATCTCAAGTTTTAGCCTGTTGCACTTATTGTATTCTTCCAGCGTTACGTGATTTTTATGAAGATTTGTCACGGTTACGGGTCACGTACCCTATACGCAAAAAAGCTGAAGGGCAGAACACCTTTCAGCTTTATCAGTGGTTTATCCCTGAGCTCTGTAATGCACTGCTTTTAACTGTTAAAGAAAACCACTGTTTACTCCAAAAGCAGCGCATTGTGTTGCTATTGATCACAGGAAGTGGTCAGGTTTATGTAGACAGTTTAAACGTAATAAAAGCCGGTTGCGTGTCCCGGATCACGCGCATGGAAATCGAGCGATTATCAGGCAACCCCTTCACCACAGCATCGAATTCCTTGGGCGTGCGTATGCGCTCTGTATTGAGATGAGTAATAACATCACCTTTACGCAGACCAATGGCTCGCGCCGCACCAGAAAATATCTCAACAACGACAACCCCCTTGACGTCATTGCCTAAACGTAATGTTGCTCGATAGTCCTTATTCAGCTCAGCCACCTGAATACCCAAACGGTTTTCAGACGCATGCTGCTTAATAGACTGCCCTGACTTCATGCTCGTTTCATTGGGAAGCTCGCCTACCGTTACTGTTGCCTTTGCTTCTTTACCATCGCGAATATATTCTACTTTAGCTTTATCACCTATTGGGACCGTACCCACAATCATGGGCAACACATCAGCGCTGTGAATAGGCTCATCATTTAAACGGACAATAATATCACCAGGGTGTAACTGGGCTTTATCAGCAGGCCCACCAGGCACAACCTGACTAACCAAAGCCCCCATGGGTTTTTCAAGCCCGAAGGACTCTGCCAGGTTATGGTCTACTTCCTGGATGCCAACCCCAAGCCAGGCACGGGCAACGTAACCTTTTTCCTTGATCTGCTCAACAGCCCACATGACGTGATCAATGGGAATGGCAAACGACAAACCCATAAACCCGCCGGAGCGGGTAAAAATCTGAGAATTAATGCCAATGACTTCACCGAGCATATTAAACAGCGGTCCACCAGAGTTACCGGGATTAATAGGCACATCGGTCTGAATAAATGGCACATACGCATCACCCGGCAGGCTTCGATTCAAAGCGCTGACAATCCCTTTGGTGATTGAGTATTGAAAGTTAAACGGTGAGCCAATTGCTGCCACCCATTGACCCGGTTTAATTTTATCCGAATCGCCGAGCTTCACTACAGGTAGCTTGTTTTTAGCTTTGATTTTTAACAAGGCAAGGTCAGAGCGCTTATCCGCGCCCACCAGTTCCGCCTTGAATTCACTGCGGTCACTGAGTTTGACAATTATTTCATCTGCACCTTCCACCACATGGTTGTTGGTGAGAATGTAACCATCGTCAGAAATAATAAAGCCAGATCCTAATGATAGAGGCTGAGGCGTAGTGGGGGGAGGTGTGTCAGGGTACGGAATCCCAAAGTAGCGGCGGAAGATTTCCGGCAATTCCTCTCCACCTGGGCCATAAATACGAGCCCCCTGGTTTTTAGGTATTGCCAATGTACTGATATTAACAACCGCCGGCGAAGCTTTCTCAAACAACTCCGTAAAGTTCGGCAGGTTCACTTCCACTTCGGTGGGAACTGCCGAAGGCTTTGTAAAAGCGACAGCCGATACACTCAAACACGAGAACAGCATCAAGCATGCTGCATTTTTCACCAAACGACGAGGTCTGCTCATGAATAAAACGTCTCCAACAATCACGAAGATAGTTTATCTATCCTTTTCGAGAGCCTGCTCAACAAGCGTTATTTTCGCTTCAGCCGCTCCCGAGCGGAAAGAAACATGCTACGTACAACCAGGTTTATCCAGCCATCGGGGAACTTTCCTGATCACACGGACATAACAGAGGGTAACCCCTCGCTGAGTTGACCATCTTACCAAAGTAAGTCCCAGAAAAAGTCCCGCTACACACAGTAATAACGTCAAAAAATCATTGATCTGAAAATAAAAGGCTATCGCCAGCATACTCATCAAGCCTGTCAGGGGTATCAGATACACCTGCATAGATGCTTTCAGCAAATGTCCTTCCGCCACCCCAACAACAACCCGATCTCCCACAGCAACAGAGTGATGACAGCGGGCCTTGACAACAACTCGCCCCTGACGCTCACGGTACTGTTCAGCCAGTTGCTGGCCACAACCTGAACGCAAAGAACAACGGTTACAGGCAGTTTTACGCCCTGTTTCAACCCAAACTCCCCCGTCTGCTTCCACTTTCACAACTGTGGCCTGTTCTTCAATCATACACTACTTAACGACTTTCTTTGCAGGGAGGACTGGCGTCTGGTTTGTGCCAGACGCTTTTACCGGTCTGACAGACACAGCAACACGTTCAGCGGTACCCAGGGGCACTTCTCCAACCACTGTCACATGAAAATACGTTTCACCATTACGAAAAACTTTTGATACTGCTGCCAGCGACCCGACTTTTTCCGCCGCCTGACTCAACACACGCGTCTCATCAGGCTCAACAAAAACAGAAAAGCTGGCAATACCGTCTGAGAAAATAACCGCATCCGTTTTATGGTCACTCACCGGCGAAGGTCGCTGAGAAGCGTGTTGGACAACAAATCCTTCTGGCACCCATCCGGCTTCCCACCCCCAAATGCCACCCTGTTTGACAACAGGCTGCATATCGACAATATCTTTATTCTGAGTATTATGCTTTTCCATGGCGGCCTTTTCCGGCTCACTCAAGGTAACGCCCGGCTCAATATGGGTAAACTGTAATCGCTCAATAATATTGCTATGACTGTCAAGCATAATGGATTTCAAGGGTAAGCCTGAGTACACATCTACCCACAAGCGGTAGCCATACCTGAACCGATCAACAGGCACAATATCAATGACAGCAGCTTCCCGCCCTGCCACCCGATCAATCTGCTGGCGCGCAAACTCCACCTTGTAAAACCTTTCAGGGGCAATCCCCGAAAATTTACCCAACATAGGTACAAGGGAGTTATGCTCAAACTGAGTTACCCCGTTGTTTAAGGTGGAGTAGGTCAGCTTATCACCATTTCTAACCATTTCCCGGGGCAATCCATCAAGGTAAAGCACACGCTCCTTTACCCCTCCGCTTTCAACATCATGTGTCACAGCCAGCGTTTCAAGCCGTGTGCCCACCTGATAAACCAGGACACCACGGTAAGTCCAGAGCTTCGTCGATTCAGCCACTCGCCCCAGCCACTGTTGGGCTGTCTTAGGCACTGGAATACTTTCTTCGGCGATAACCTGCACAGAAACACCAATAAGAAATACCAGTAAGCTCCTTTTAACCAATAACCATCCTTTCATAAACTATTGCACATCAAAGCTTGTTAATCTTGCAAAGGGCAGTACTCCCTGCCCTTTAGTCATTGCTGAAAGTTCAGCATGCTGCAGGGCATACGCTCGGAACCGCTCACGCGTTGCCCGATCAGCCACTCGCTGTGCATAAGCAATTTGCTCAGGGGAAATACTCTCACTCTGGTGACCTGCGCCGTACCCGGCAAGAATCCCCATGCCCCCATAATGCTGGGCATTAACCTGAATGGGCTGACTCAGTGTCATACTGTTATTTCCGGCATCAGCAACTAACGCTTCGGGCGTGACAGAGTCACTGTTATAGCTGCGCGTGCCAAGTACGACAGCAAACACAACAGAAGCGGCTATGGCCACACGGCCAAAAGCGCCATTCATACTTTCCATAAGCCGGGCAAATGACCCTGCACCCAAAAAACGGGTCTTTTCAATACGCTCATTGACTCTGCTCGATCGCTTCTCTTCCTGATCGATAGCCGCCATTACCCCGCGGGAAATATCAATATCGGCAAACCGATTTGTCTCATGACGGAGCGTATCCCCTATCCGCTGGTAGCGTATCGCCGCCTCACGCAAAGCGTCATTGCTTTGCAAACTATCAAGCACCCGGTGCATTTCAAACTCACTGGCCTGACCATCCATTACAGCCGACAGGGCGTCATGTAATCGTTCACTGCTCTGGTTACCGGCGTTTTTCTCACTCATAAACACCTCCAGTTAAGTGGATGATGCCAACTGCACTCAACCTGTTTCATCATTATTTATCCCGACGCAACAAAGGCTCAACTTCGCGATCAATCGCTTCTCTTGCTCTAAAAATACGTGAACGCACAGTTCCTACTGGGCAGGACATAACTTCGGCAATTTCATCGTAACTAAGCCCGTCAAATTCCCTCAGCAATACAGCTGTTCTTAACTCGTCAGGCAAATCATTAATGACACCATGCACCACCTTTTCCACTTCATTCCGGTGCAGATTCCTCTCAGGGCTATCGATGTCTTTCAAGCCTGTGGACAACTCAGCAAATTCGGCATCATAGACGTCAACGTTAGCGGTTTGTGGCTTGCGCCCCTTCGAAACCAGGTGATTTTTTGCGGTATTAATGGCAATACGGTAGATCCAGGTATAAAACGAGCTGTCTCCACGAAAGCGATCCATTGCTTTATAGGCTTTAATAAAGGCTTCCTGTGTCACATCCTGTACCTCCTGGAAGTCATTGATATAGCTCCCCACCAGCCCCAAAATACGGTGTTGATACTTCAGCACCAACATATCAAACGCACGACTATCGCCCTGTTGTACTCGTTCAACTAATTGCTGATCGGCCTGTTGAGGGTCTATCATTCATGACCCCCAGACTGGTAAATACGATGGGTAACACCCCTATTGACCTTCAAGCAAACTTCCCCTTGTTTTATGTAGACCATAACGTGGCCCAAAAGTTCCTGACTCCGTGAAAAAACTCAGCTAACAAAATTAACAACCCTAGCTGACATACTCTCATCAAGCGTACTATAGTGAAGGCTTTGTTTGCTACTGATCTCGCACGCTCAGGCGCTGACCGACTAACGGGCTTATACTTCGGCACAGTCACCTGACGATATCATCGACTTCCGTAACTTCGGCTTTAACCACAATCGTATTTCTACGTATCGGGATAAATAGTAGCAACTATACGAAAAACAAGCATTTTTTCTGAAAATACGCCATAATCACTGCCGTCTTGAAAGAAAGCAGCTGTGAGCAGGCTACGTCGAGCAGCAGCGTATAAGGTTTATAACCGAGAAACACGAGCGCTCATGCAAACCGCTTTTGATTACGATATCACCATTATTGGCAGTGGCGCTGCTGGCTTGACACTGGCCCTGACATTGCCCACCCACTTCCGCATCACCTTACTCAGCAAAGGAAATCTCTCTACCGGCTCTTCTTACTACGCACAAGGCGGCATTGCAGCGGTTCTGAACGATTGTGAAGATGACAATGAAAAACATATTCACGACACACTGGTGGCTGGCTCAGGCCTGTGTCATTGCGATACCGTTCAACACATAATCAAGCACGGCAAACAAGCCATTGAATGGTTAATTAACCAGGGCGTTCCTTTTACACGCAACAACACTCAGCACAACACTTACCCTTACCACCTGACTCAGGAAGGGGGGCACAGCGCCCGACGGATTATCCATGCCGCTGACGCAACAGGCCGCGCCATATCTGACACGCTCATCAACAAAGTAAAAAACGCCCCTAACATCAAGGTGCTTGAGCACCATGTGGCCGTTGACCTGATTACCAGAAAGGCTACAGATAGCCCTTCACAATGCCTTGGTGTTTATGCCCTTAATACCGTGACAGGCAATGTAATCACCCTAAAGAGCGGTTATACGGTGCTAGCCACAGGGGGAGCCAGTAAAGCCTACTTGTTCACCTCTAATGCCGATGGCGCCAGCGGTGATGGTATTGCTATGGCCTGGCGTGCTGGTTGTCGGGTAGCCAACATGGAATTTAATCAGTTTCATCCTACCTGCCTCTATCACCCCAACGCTAAATCTTTCCTGATTTCTGAAGCTGTTCGTGGTGAAGGTGGCAAACTTCTTCGGCCCGATGGCACGCGCTTTATGCCAGAATACGATCACCGGGCAGAGCTGGCTCCCCGTGACATTGTTGCCAGAGCCATTGATCACGAGATGAAACGACTGGGTGCTGACTGCCTTTACCTCGATATCAGCCATCAGTCTGCCGAATTTATACTATCCCATTTCCCCACTATTTACCAACGCTGCCTGGGATATGGCATTGATATTACTCAACAACCAATCCCCGTTGTCCCCGCTGCTCATTACACCTGCGGCGGCATCGTGGTCGATCTGGAAGGACGAACCGACATACAACACTTGTATTCTATAGGTGAAAGCACCTGTACAGGCCTTCATGGTGCTAACCGCCTGGCCAGCAATTCTCTACTGGAATGCCTTGTATCCGCGCAAACTGCTGCCAGAGCCATAGAGACCTCCTTTAAACAACGTGATACATGCAGCGCCATTATTCCGGACTGGGATGACAGCCAGGTCATTGATGCTGATGAAAATGTTGTCATCGCCCATAACTGGGATGAGCTTCGCCGCTTCATGTGGGATTACGTAGGCATTGTCAGAACAACCAAACGTCTTCACCGCGCCGCGCACAGGATTAGCCTGCTTCAGTCGGAGATTGATGAGTTTTACAGTAATTTCAGAATCACCGGCGACCTGATCGAATTGAGAAACCTGGCCCTGGTGTCAGAGCTGATTATTCGCTGCGCCCTTGAGCGAAAGGAATCCCGGGGACTCCACTACACACTGGATTACCCTTTCACGTCTGACAAGGCCAAGGATACGGTGTTAGCACCCGGAACAGTACTACCCCTCTAAAAACCCATAACTATTCACTAGCCCGGATATTTCATAAACTGCCCTGAGAATTGCGCGGAACCTTGCGGCTCTAAGGGATTTTGCGAAGGAGCGCCGTACCGGGGAG
>NZ_JAVLSP010000057.1:0-25393 GCF_031528575.1 Candidatus Sororendozoicomonas aggregata | reverse complement strand
TGGTGGAGGCGGCGGGATTTGAACCTGCGTCTACTCTATATATTTCAGGGTGTTAGAGGTAGGTAGTGGCAAAAAGCTGTCATTTCGCCAAACGATTTGGAAATCAGCATTACTTTGAGTACTCTAAACTTTCTTGATAAAAAAATGAGAATAAGAGTATGTCTGATGTTCCTACCTACACCTGCGGTCAATGTCATTACAACTTCAACCATGGCGCTCATGTTTGCCAAGGGTGCAGGGGCACTATTGTATATGGGGCTACTCAAAGGGAAGTCTCAGAAGCGCAAAAACTGTGGGGGTTTTCTTTTGGCCTTATTGCATTAATCGGATTCCATACAATCCCGATGTATTTAAACAGCTCATTTAACTGGAGTCTCCCAACAGGTACAGATATTTTGCCCTAAGGCTTAACTATTGTGGTTGCACTGGGATTTATTGGAGCTGTTTTAGGTACTAGAAATACTCAGCGTTATCATTTTGGGAAAGTCAGAACATTCCGTTGAATCATAAGTTTTCAATTGCTGCTGGTGGCTGTTTTTGGCCATCAGCACCATAGATACCTACCGCCTTTTTTCCACACTCTGGGTCAGCATCTGGCATCCACTTGCCGTAGCGCCTGGCGATCATGGTCCAATCGGCATGGCCCATTTGTTTGGCTACCCACATGGGATGCTCACCTGATGACAGCATCATGGAGGCGTAGGTATGTCGCGTTTGATAGGGATTCCTGTAGACCACGCCGGCCTTTCTCAAAGCGGGTGTCCATAATGTTTTTCTGATGGCCTGGTCGCCTTCCCAGGGCTCATTGGTGCGAGGGTTTAGAAATACGTGATCATTTGCCATAAAGGTCCATACTTTCTGGCTTTTTAGAGCATCGGCAGCGGGTTCCAGAATCTTGACTTCTCGGCGGCCTGATGATGTTTTTGGGATCTCATCGTCTTTTGCTGCTTGCGTTTGCTTTCTGACAACGCGGATGCACCCTTTTACCCAGTCGATATCTTTCCAGCGAAGAGCAACCAGCTCAGATGTGCGCAGCCCTGACCAAAATGCAAACTGGACAAAGTTCTTCCCCCGGTCTGACATAGCAGCCAATATGGCTGACTGCTCTTCCCGGCTGAATGGGTCGATATGTTCTTCCTTAGGTTTTTCTTTCTTACTGTATCCCCAACCTTGTATTGGGTTTTGTTCAATAAGCTCATCATCTTCCGCATCATCTAAAGCGACCCTCAGAGGGCATAAGATATTAGCTATGCGCTTATTGCCGCAGGTTAGCTGTGAAACCCACATTTTTATATTTTTCTTCTTTAAATCGGTTAGCTGTAAATCGCCAAAAGCTGGAATCAGCTGGTTGTTGATGATTTTTCTATAATCGTTGTATGTGCTCGCCATAACTTGAGGTTGCTTATACGCAAGCCAGTCTGTCAGGTACTTTTTAACGGTCAAAACATCCCCAAGCATGTTGTAAAACTTTTTTGCCCTAGGTGAATTTGGAAATGTTTTGGCATAGTCAAAATTCCCTTTATCAATGGCATCAAGAATAGCTGCCCGGTGATGGATAGCTTTTTTCATGTTAGTGGTGGTGGGCTGGAGCCTGATCCTTTCACGACAACGCTTTCCTCTATAGGTAAAACTGATTTCGATAGTAGTTTTGCTTGCAGGCCTGACACCGTTCCCATTTCTACCCATGCTTCATAACCTTTGATACTGATGACGATTCTATTTCCTGGTGTGTAGAAATACTGTTCATTTTCCCGCCAAACCTGTCTGCTGATTCGTTTTCTTACCCAGCTTTCAGACCAGCCTGTTAATTCACAAAATTTCTTTATCCGCACGTAATTTGACATTAAACCGCTCCATGGAATCTTTTTTATTTTTGTGGTGGCTATACTTTCTATTTTTTAACGACTGCATTTCCAGTTGGTATTAACTAAAATCTTTTCCTGAAGGGAGGCCATTTGAAGCCTCTCCATAGCCTTCTATTGCGTAGTTGCTGTGTTATCAAGCTGCTTGTTTTTATCGCTGGTGGCCTGATTAGTTGGAGTTCAGGGCCACCTCTACCTTCTTCATGAACTTTATTCCAGTTTTCATAAACATCAACACCGGACCCTGATACTTGCTTACCGGGTCCCTTATAACTGCATGACTCGCAGCGAACATAATCATGTTCCTGATACACTTCAGTACTGCCACAGAAAGGACAGGGTTTTAAATCATTGTCAGTTATTGTGGTCATGGTTTTTATTATTTCTGATAATATTGTTAATGATAATATGCCACGTGTGCGGCATGTTCCGGTGTTATATGATTACATTGGCTCCCCGCAGTTAGTACAGAAACCTGTTGCCCAGCCATTATCCAGCTCCTCACTACAGGGATAAAAATCACACGGCCAGAACTCTGTTATCTCTAAATCAAGTTCATTGACGCTCTTATTTTTACGATTTTTCAGAGATTCTTTTGTGAAAATAAACCACTGCCAATACTTATTATTGTTTTGATCAAACTGCCAGGCGGCAAACATAGGCATTCTGATATCTTCATTAAACGATCTTTCTTCAACCTTGATGTCTCTTAATTTCATAATGTCTTTCCAGATATCATTAATTTGTTCTTTTCAAGCATATCTTTATTGAAAGGATTGATTACTTATACTTTCCTTTCAAACAGTGCGCCGCCTCTGCGCTTATACGAACAACTCGCGTAGCTTGAAGCCGCATTTAAAGCATCCTTGAACGCATATTTGCTGTCATAACCGTACTGCATCATCTCGTGATATTTCTCACTTGTGAAAATCATTGCTATTGAGACTGGCGGATACTCCAGGTAGGAGTCTTCAATGTAATCAGCCATTTTTCGCAAATAATCAGCAAGTTCTGATTTTTTTCTGAATCCTTCTGGGTGCGAAGGGAAGTCTATTATTTTACTCATGGGTTAGGCGCTACCAGGACAGCCTTTTGATCTTGCGCTCGTCTTTTTCATATTCTTTTCCTCATCCCGCTAGTGTTATTTGTAAAAACGAACATCGTGCTCTCGTTTAAATTTTCTTACAGCTTCTTTTTTTGCTTTTCGCACAGCAGCAAACCACACCCAATGTCCAAAAATAAAACCAAAAGCGTTTTGTTCCGATCCATCTGGATCTTTTGCATCAAGAAAAAATGGTCCGTTTGCTACCCACAACTCATAGCCGTCGCGAGTGGCTGTATAGACTTGTCTTGATCGCTGCGACCATTGAAACTCCCATTCTCCATCTTTAATCTGCTTAATGACAGCCCTGGCGTTTTTATATTGTCTTACTAATTCTTCCATTTAATAATGTTTTCTCCATATGTTGGCGCGTGAATTTTCAGGCACCTTCAATATCAATGCCCTGATCATAATCGTTTACTTTATAAACCGCTTCCCTGAGAGCTGCCACTGATTGCTCGGTACGCTCTTTATCAACGCCTTCATATCGAAAAACAGTCCTGGCTTGCCAGTGAACATCACGCAATAAGGCAATTTCCTTTTCGAGCTTTTTTATCTGCTCTTCTTGCCGCATGCTTTTTTGGTAAAGTTTTCCCGCTTGTTTCGGAGAAAGCTTCATACTCATTTTGATAGACATTTTTTTCCCTAAAATTTACCAATGACCTTTACAGCTTCACCACCTGCCCACAACACGCTTCATCACTCAACCTGAAAGCTAACGTCCTGGCACCGGCTATCAATAGACGATTTATCCTACTGACGTATAAAGCCTCCTGATCCCTATCGGCATGGAGCAGGCCACACAGGTTTTCCCGCAGGGATGGGCGATGCTCGGAGCTTTCAAGCAAATCGCGCAATACGTCTTTCATGGCGTACGTACTACCATTGACCTCTACCGGCTCATCATTGATCAGCAGAAGGGTCAAGCGGTCAGTTTCTGCCATTCGCCTTGCCATGGGGGCATCCTGATCATTGCCCACCTCTCGCTGAAGGGGAATGACGTTTTTTTCAGGCGCTGCTCTCGGCATCAGTACCAACCCTCACCCGCTTGTTCTTTTTGCTTGGGCAGGGTGTCATTTGGGTACATTATCCCGTACCAGTCATTACCAAATTGTTCTTTTTTTCTGAGTATTTCTTCATGGCGATTGATAGCCCTGTTGATCAAATCAAACTGCTTGTCCGTGAGTGGCTCTGACAAGACTGATAGCGCGTCACGGATAACTTCAGCCAGCTCGTTTACTTTTTCTTCGTTGTTGTTATTCATGTTCAACCAAGCCTCCCATTATTTGTACTTCTTTTTTTTGTGTCAGCGCTTCGAGGTTTAAACAGCTTTGCCAGAACCGCTTGTTTTTCCTGCTCGTCTTGCTCCACCAGCCAGCGGATGATTTCCCTGTCACCGCTGACGGGCTGCTGGTGGACGTTGCCAGCAATGGCGACAGCAGCACGGGATAACTTCCTGACCCGTACCGCCACAATACAGGCATTGCGAACGGCCATTTATGGTTGCCCCAGACCGGGAGTGGTCCAGAAAATCACAAACCGTTGCGCCAGTGTCCGTTTGTTGGCCTTTTGATTGGCCCTTCTGTTCAGCTGGGTTCTCAGTCGCTGGTGGCTGAGTAATTGTTCTTTTGTGCATTTGGCCGCTTGCATCTGTCCGTTCCATGGTTGTTATTCGTTGTGTTGTTGCCTGAAATCTATAATGCACCTTAAAGGTAAAAATAACAATACCCAAAAGATACATTTTTTTAAAAAAATATTAATTTTTTTTAGCGCAGAGTGAAAAAGGCGCAAAAAAGCCCGCTATACACGGGCTGTCTGGCTGGTGTTGGGGAGGGATTTTTAACGATTAGAACCAAAAATCATGGTCATCTCATTCGCTTCCGAAAATACCCCATGGGAGAAGGGACGTTTTGTTAACGGTAATCTTAACCACATCAAATGTCAGGGCAAAAATGCCTGGTAAAGGCTCATTACCTGATGCCAACTCTTGATAATCCTTTTTCGGTATCGCATAAAACAACGTAAAAGGGGTGTTGGGAATTGCAATAACCACCGCATCAGGATTGATGGCTTCCAGCTCATTTTGGTAAATAACAACGGGTTGACGAGCTTTAGGTATATGGAGTGTTACCCGCTTCCAGGATGGGTGGTCAATAAGGTCATAAGAGTTTTTGTATACATTGGTTCTTACTTTACTGCCCACCTTCTCCATATGCTCCACAAACTCTGATGCAACCATCTTTTCCAGACGGAACTGCTCCAACTGAGCCTGTTCCTGAAACTCTTTGGCTTTTTCTTCCAGTTCAACAATTCGAGTCAGAAGCCTGTAGGAATGGGAAGCTGCTATTTCATCTGTATTAGGGGCATTAGTGGCTTTTCTCAGGGTGGCAGGTTGATCTTTTCCATCATTATCATCCAGTGAGCTATGGAGGGTATCCAGCCAACCGTGGGGCTTATCAAAGCTTTTCTCTATTTTTCGAGCTATTTTGTTACCGATGCCCTTGGTTGGGTTTCTGCCGATAAACCGGCTGACATAGGTTTGTGACCGGTCAATATAATCTGCAAAACCGCTTAACGTTTTGAACTGGTCAGCCAGCAACCGGGCGTTATGTCTTCGTATTTCATTAATGTCCATAAGCGACATTAAATAAAAATTGACCTTAAAGATATACGTCCCAAGAAGTTCTATTTATTTGCCTAACTAGTATCTTTAGGGTACATTACCTTTCATGAAACTATTAAATTACTACTTACGCCTCAGTTCCAAAGAAAAAAAAGCATTTTCTAAGGCTGTACAAGCTGAACTTGGCTACCTGAGACACCTGGCATATAACCGCAAAAAACCCAGTCATGCACTTGCAAAAAGGATCGAACTGGCAACTAACGGTGAAGTAAGGCGTGATGAGCTTCGGCCTGATATTTGGGGGAATGAATAAACGACCAACATTCAACAACATAAGCCGTATAACACTAACGCTCACTCAGGCAAGAAAAGAACAACAACAAGGAACCGGTGTTATGGACAACACAGAATCCCGGCGTCGTATCAATAAGACGTTGATTGAAAGGGAAAGAAGGCTTGCGGCGCTGACAAAGGCGTTTGAGCCATTGATTTGGGCGCTTGCGCACAAATCCATCAGAAAAGCCCCTGCTGGCATGCAAGCGGATGATTTATTTCAGGCGGGTTGCGAAGGGCTTGTCAGAGCTTTTGATCGGTACGATCCCAGCAGTGCTGCCAGCTTTAAAACCTATGCGTGCATTCGTATTCACGGAGCAATCATTGATGAGGTTCGGCGGCAGGTTTTCTTTTGTACAAGAAATGCGGCCAGAAACAACGTTCCCAGAATCACCCGCGTTTATTTGGATGAAGAAGAATTGTTCGGTTCGACGGACTGCGATGGGGTGAACGTTGTTTCAACCTCAAAGCAGCTAAAGATTATCCAGGAGCGGCTGGCGCGGTTGAAGGAGAGGGATCGTGATTTGTTTGAGCGCTGGATGTGGGGTGACGAGGGGATGGCGACGGCGGGACGGCGTTATGGGATCAGTGAGTCGAGGGTCAGTCAGATAGTTGCCGGTGTCCGCAAAAAGATCAGTAAGGGTTTGGCTGTCGAATAAAAACAACAACAAGGGAAATGAAGCATGGAAACGAGACAACTGCCGGTTATAGCGGGTGTAACCATTTACACGGATGCGGAGGGACGGTTCAATCTGAATGCCTTGCACCAGGCCAGCGGGGGAAACCCTAATAACGCGCCAGGGCAATGGTTGCGCCTGAAGTCTACCGAAGAATTAAAGAATGAACTGATTGATTCTACAAACTGTGCAGATCTGCACAGTTTACCCATTGCGAAAAAGGAAGGCTGTCAGGGGGGCACTTTCGCGGACAAGTTGCTCGCCATTTCTTATGCCGGTTGGATCAGCCCTTCATTTCATCTCAAGGTCAATCGGGTTTTTGCGGATTACCAATCTGGCAAACTTCAGTCGGTTGCCCCTGAAGAAAGTGACAGCCACCTGATGGCCAGAGCGCTAAAGGTGGCTGACAGGCAAATCAGCGAAAAGAACCGCTTGATCCACCAGCAGCAACAGCAGATTCAACAGGACCAGCCCAAGGTGGCCTTTTATGAGCAAATGGTGGCCACCGATCAGGAAGTCTCTGTGCAGGAAGCGGCGAAGATGTTGGGAACGGGTGAAAAACGGCTGTTTTATTTTTTGCGGGAATACGGCTATCTCATTAACCACGGCAAAAAGTGGAACCAGCCCTACCAGCGCTACATTGACCAGGGCTTTTTTACCCTTCGCCCCGGAATCTTCAAACACTCCACAAAAGGCGACACCGGCTACGTAAAAACCTTTATTACTGGCAAAGGTTTAGTGCGCATCGCTAAACATCGTCGTGAGATTGAGATCCGCGAGCAGATGGCGCGGCGGCAGGAGCGTATCGCATGAACGAGGGCGAATACGAGGCCCTTGAGGATGAGTACCTGAGCCATGAGGCCCGCTCACTTTATCTCCTGTGTTTTCGCCGACACATGGACTTTAAAACGGGGCTGGTGGGCACAGAAAAGCGCCGGATCAGTTTCCAGATGTTCAAAGAGCAGTTAACGGTGTCACGTCCCAGGGGGTCAACCAAAGCCCCTTTTATACCGTCACCACAGCAGTTGCGTGGGTACGTGGGGGAGTTAGAACGGGTCGGGCTGGTGGAGCGCGCTGGCTGTAAAAAGAAACTGTCGCGCATGGTCTTTTTGTTGCCGTTGGCCACCACAGACTTAAACCGTCCAAATGAGGAGCAACAAAGGAGCAACACGCAGCGGCAACGCTATGAGCGACAAGGGGAGCGACGTAAAGAGCAACACCAAGAGCAACACGAGGAAGAACACGACAAAGCCCAGTATTCACAAGACCTTAAAGGGAACGAGCAACAAGGGGAGCAACAAGGGGAACAGCAAGGGGGGCAACGTGAGGAGCAACAAGGGGAGCAACAAAGGAGCAACGCTGAGGAGCAACATACATCCGTTACTTCCGATATAAACACATCACACACTAACGCGCGCGTGCGTGAGCGTGGCGAGGTTATCCACACCCCTGAAGACTTCGACCGTCGTTTTCAGCCAACGCCATCAGCCAGCGCCACCAGCGTGACCCCCAAACGCACGTTTGCCATGCGCGACGACTGGCAACTGGATTACACCTTTGCGGACCAGGCATTGAAGCTGGGTGTCAACCTGAGCACCCTTGATGAAGATCAGGCCGAAGTGGTCGAGTTTGCCCTGGTTGAATTTCGCACCTGGTGGCAGGAAACCAACCCGGGCTTTGTCACCACCCAAGCCTGCTGGCAGCAGAAGTTTATACAGACCAGCCTGCGACACGCGCTGAAAAAACGGGAACAAGCGCTGACTAACAAAAACACTGCCGGAGGCACTGGCCATGGACAACCCGCAAAACGCCATCACACAGGCCGCCAAGGCCATCGAGGCTCGCCAACCACTCGCCCGTTCACCGCGGCAGACTTCGACCTCGACGCTTCGTTCTGACGAGTTATCCAGTGGGCAGCGGCAGGCGGTGAATTATTTTTATGGGCGGGTTAAGGCAGTGTACGGCTCAAAGTACAAAGCGCTGTTCCCCAGTGACGCGGATGAGCAATTATCCAAGCGGGAGTGGGGTGGCCAGGTGATGAACCTGAAACAAGAAGACATTGACCGTGGCATCGGCAAGCTGAAAGAGAAGATCGTGGCCGACGATAAGGACTTCCAGTGGCCCAATATTCCCTGTATCGCTGCCTTGTGTCACCGCAAACCAGAAGACTTTGGTCTGCCGTCACTGGATGACGCCTGGTTAGAAGCTCAGCTTCACGCTCACCATGTGGACAAACATCACTGGACCCATGAGGCCGTCCGTGTCGCTGGCAAGCTCACCTGCTGGTTTGACATTATGAACGCGGTCAGCAAGTCCCGTCAGGAATCACTGAAAAAGCGTTTTACCCGCCACTACGAATACCTGACCGAGCGAGTCATGGAAGACAAGCCTCTGGAAGGTGGCACAAAGCGTCTCGAAAACGACAGCCATAAGCCCAAAAAATCACTGGCTGAACAAAGCCATGAGTACCACACCCACCAGCACGAAAAAACCATGAACGCCATGGGCATTAACCCGAAAGGCGGCCGTGCTGAATTTCTGAAGTATTACGGAGCGCACAGGGAGAAAAGTAACCATGGAAGCCATTAAACAGAAAGAACAGAAAGACCTGGTGATCGGTATCGACCCCGATCTGGAGAAAAGCGGTATCGCCATCACCGGCCACCAGCAAATACTCACCCTTTTCGCACTGCCTTTCTCACAGGTAGTGGCGTTGATAGAGAGTTATCCTGACGCCGTGTTTGTGGTGGAAGACGTGGAATACAACAAACCTGTCTTTAATCGCCATTTGGCCGTCAGGGCAAACCTGAAGGTGGCGCAAAACGTGGGTATGGTCAAGGCGGTTGCCCGGCTGATTATTAATACCCTTACGGAAAAAGACTGCCGTTTCGTGAAAGTTCCGCCCCTTAAAGGCCGCTTTAAACAAGCCAAGAAAGATCGCGCCTATTTTAGCCGCCTTACGGGCTGGGAGGCGGGCTGCAATGAAGATATGCGGGACGCGGCACTGTTAGCGCTGTATGGCAGGCGAAATCCAAAAGCGTTGGTGTTAAGACCTTCGGAAGTGCCCCATTGATTCAGGGCGAGGGCAACCGTGGGCGAAAAGAAAGCCACGGTATTGAAAAGCGCGAGCTGGTCAAGTGCCCTTATCAGGATTGTGATAAGGGGCTGGTGGAGGCGATGTTTGGCAGTCGGGCCGAGTGCCATCAATGCGATGGCTTTGGCTTTGTGGATAAGGAAACCGGCGAGGCTTTGCCTGAACGGGAGATTATACGGCAGTTGGTGATCAGGCTTGCTCACCAAAGAATGGAAGCAAAAAAAAAGATTTGTGAGTTACAACGCAGTAATCAGTACTTACAGCAACGGCTCATGGACTGGGAACGGGGACGCTAGCACAACAAAGGGAAAAAGGATGAGAATAGCAAGGCGAGCGATTTGGGATGCTTATGTAATCTATCTGGAAGGTAAAGGGTTTGATATTGATACGTTGCGCTCAGGCAGACCAGATAATGACCGTGTCATCTGCAGGGCGGTTGATGCCGCGCGTGTTATAGCAGCAGTGGAAGGGTTACCTGCTCACCTGAAAGCATGGTGTTACTGGTGCTATTCACCCATGGGCGACACCAACCAAGGCTGGCAAAAGCGCGTGGCTACACAAAAACAGGCACGAGACTGCCGGGCAAAGGCCGACCAACTGGCAGAAGAAGCTGCAGGTCTTCCTGCCCGCATTGCCCGCTGTAAAACCGATCAGCGCCGCGCTGAACTGTCCGCTATCAGTACCGACCTGTTGTTATGCCGCGCCGCTGATCTGGAAGACCAGGCCAACCGTTTAGAACGTAGCCTCCGCCAGCCAGACCCGTGTGCTGCCCTGTGGAACTGGCTGGATGAACAAATCGCCGAACGTGCCCCGAATAAAATGCGCAAGAAAACCATCCTGCATGCGCGCGACGTATGTCGGGCGACGCTGTACAACTACCGCTACCGCATCAACACCGGCCAGACAAAGCCGCTGGTGGGCCGTAAGGGAATCTGTGAGCGGTTTGGGGTGCCTTCAGCACACTTTGAGAGGGATTACCGGCCTTGGGTGAAGTGGGTGGTGGGAGTTTGTGAAGGATTGGATAAGGAAGGGCTTGCGAAAAACCTAGGACGTTTTTCTGATAAAAGTATAAAGTCGTCATCGTTATTAGCATAATCGACGCTGCCTGTTGTATTGTACCAATTATATATATAACAGGGAGTTAGTCGTTTTGAGGGAAGATGATTACTTGCCAAGTTTATGGAGGCGTTTTGCAAGAAAGCTTGTTGCTTTTAACAAAAGCACATTCGCTACTTTTCTTAAACCTCTAATAGCTATTTCGCTCAATGCCAGCCTACTCGGTCACTTTAAAACAGGTGCTCGATGGCTGCAAGAAGCTTTGAGAACAGTATTTAATAAAGAGGCCTTTTCTTCTGTTATCGGCTGGCTTGAGAATCCCCTAGTTATCTGCTTTATATTCTGCGTCATTGGTGCGCTTAAGCTTTTCTATCTCTTGATTGAAAAATCAGCTGGATTGGCTGAAGTTGGGTCTGCTGAAATGCTGGCAATCATTGAAAACACTAATAAAGTGGTTGATGCTAAGTCTCGCTGGGTAAAAGAAACATTGCGATTTCAGAGCCCTGATATGGCCAAGCAGCGTTCTGCACAATTGCATGATGAGCAAATCAGCCTGCTATGTACTGCAATAAAGTCAGTTTTTGAGCAATTATACCCGACAACCTCTATTCGGGTGACGTTGGCAAAGGTAGAACGAGGCCAATTAACTGAGTGGCGATACTCAGATCCTGATGGTGTGCCACGTTCTTCAGTAAAAGATCTTAACTGCCCAGAAAGTGCAGCTAGCAATGCCATTCAAAGGGGCGGGATATATGTTGTAGCTTCGACAAACACTCTTAACTTCCCTATGCGTAAGAGGCCACGTTATGTTAAAGCTAAGTCAAAGAATGCCGATCGTTCTTTACTGTGCTTTGCGGTTAATGATAACGTGACTGGTGAGGTTATATACTTGCTGTCTCTGACAGCTAGAAAGTCAGGTACTTTTGAATATAATAAGGCTGAAATCTATGAAGACATAATAAGTCATTTCACCCGAAGAATTTGCCTTGAGCATAACTCTTTCAAACTAAGGGCTCATACATATGACTGAAAATAAAGAAAGAAAGACCTCATCATCCATGTTCAAACTGAGTGATGAAGCTAAAAAGGTTATAGCGTCCTTTGACAAAAAACAGGTAGCAAAAGAAATCAAGAAAAAGAAGCGTCTTTACGAGAAATGCTCTTTATAAATATTTGCATTTGGCATCGAATAAAGCTATAAATATTCATTATCGAAAACCTCACTCTGGGAACGGATGTGGGGTTTTTTATTGCCTGCCAGAATGTTTCCCGACCGGGTGAAGCCACCAATAAGACCATGCCCTCATTTGGAAAAAAGTCACAAGCCAGGTTGGACACTTGCCACCGAGATCTGCAGCGATTAATGCAAGCGGTGGTCGAAAAATACGACATCTCCATTATTTGTGGTTATCGCAGCCAGGAAGAACAGGAGCGTGCTTTTCTGGAGGGACGCAGCAAGGCGCGGTTTGGTGAGAGCAAGCATAACCGCTGGCCGAGCAAGGCGGTGGATGTAGTACCCTGGCCTTTTGCTGTGGCTGACTGGCAGGACCCTACTTATTTCTCCCATATGGCCGGTTATATAAAAGCCGTTGCTGACCAGATGGGCATTCAGATCCGATGGGGAGGCGACTGGAATATGGATCGGCGCACCAACAATGAAACCTTTCTCGATATGCCCCACTTTGAGTTAATGGATTAATGAGTTTTTTCGGCAAATTATTTGGCAGTGAGTCTGTGATAAAGAAGGCTGCCGAGGGTGTTTATAATGGCGTCAACTATGCCTTTCACACCGACCAGGAGAAAGCGGAACACTTTTTAAAACTGCTGAAAGCCTATGAGCCGTTTAAGCTGGCCCAGCGGTTTCTTGCCTTGATTATTGCCGTTCCCTTTGTTGTTATCTGGACACTCTGCGCGCTAATGATTGTGGTATCTGCGTTGATGGAGCCGTCTTTGTCCGAAGCCGTATGCCGTAGCAGCGCGGTGTTGGAGTCAGCCAGGCTGTTAGCTGACTGGAACAATGAAACCCTTGGTGAACCTCTCTCCGTTGTCCTGTTCTTTTATTTCTGTGGTGGCGCGGCAGAGGGAGCGATACGAGCGAAAGCGGGCAAGTAGCAATGAGTATTAACTCATCAAGTGTATTGGGTGGTGCGGTAGCGACGGGTATTTCTTTAAATAACTCAGCCACCGCCAGAAGTTTAAGCGACGCGACAGTGGCACAAGTGATGGAAGGAACGTTTCACGTGTACATGTCCGACATTCTCGCAGTAGTGGGCGTGGTGGGTTTGGTGGTGAATATCTGTTTAAACGTCCGCAGGGATCGGCGTCAACAACGGCACGCAGATCAAAATAATAAACACTAAGGTAGGGAAACCGTGAATAAAATCATTTTTCTTGTTTGTGGTGTATTCATTGGCATTGGCCTGGGCGCATTTGTTCTGCCCTACTTTGAAACATCCGCTACGACAACAGTGCTGGAGCAGTCCGACGTTCGTCAGTGCAAACTGTCAGAGGCTGGCTTTGTTTGCTATGAAGCAAAAGAGCAAGCCTGGGTGGACAGGCAGTAATGCCCAAAAGGATTAAACGGGCCTGCCGACAGCCGGGCTGCCCGGGTACAACCATCCATAGAAGTGGTTATTGTGAGAAGCACCAGGAAACCGAAGGGAGCTGGAAGAAGCGACAAGACCGCAAGGGCAACCGCCACCAGCGAGGCTATGGTACAGCATGGCAGAAGCTGAGAAAGGAAATCCTTCAGAGGGACAGATACCTGTGCCAGAGTTGCCGAGCCGAGGGCAGGCTCCAGGCTGCCAACGTCGTTGACCATATCATCAACAAAGCCAGCGGTGGGACGGATGACCCCGGCAACTTACAGGCCTTGTGCCAGAGCTGCCATGCTGCCAAGACAGGCCGAGAGGGCGCGCGGGCAAGCAACCGCAGGGGCAGGGGGGGGTAGAATCCCTACAGCATCCCGCGTCAGGACCTCCGCCCCAGTGATTTTTTTACACTGTCATTTCAGAAATTTCGGAATGTGAGTCAATGGCTAACAGGAAGATGCCAAGCAATGTCCATAAAATGCGTGGCACCCACAGGAAGGATCGGCACGGGACAACGTCTGAGAAAGCACTATTGTCCGCTAGCTACCCGGGCATGCCAGAGCATGTAGCTGACGATATTGGAGCAGCTAAAGTCTGGGAAGAAGTTCGGGCTGCCATGTCTGAAGCCAATATTTATACCAGTGCCGACAGCAACAAGCTGGCTCGCTACTGTATTCTGGAGGCAGGCTTTCGTGCCGATCCGGTAGGTTTCTCAGAAACTGCCGCACGGTTGACACAGTTAAGACTCTTGGAAAATGATCTGTACCTCTCCCCGGAAAGCCGGGCCAAGGTAGGCGGAAAAAAAGACAAAAAGAGTAACCGTTTCTCTGATTTCTGATGGCTAACCCGTATGTCAACAAGGCCAACAAATACGCCCGTGATGTTGTTGCCGGAAAAATTATCGCCTGCCGTTATGTGATCCAGGCTTGTCAGCGCCACCTTGATGACTTGGGAAAAGAAAAAGAGAAAGGCTTTAAGTACCGCTTTAACCGGGCAGCCGCTGAACGGGCTTGTAAGTTTGTCCAACAGATGCCGCACACCAAAGGGGAGTGGGCGTTTAAAAAAATGCTGATCAAGCTGGAGCCCTGGCAACTGTTTATCGTTGCCTCTGTCTTTGGCTGGCAGCACAAGCGCGGTGGACTCCGACGTTTCAGGGAAGTGTACACAGAGATTCCCAGAAAGAATGGCAAAAGCGCCATCTCTGCCGGTGTCGGTGTCTATATGCTGGCGGCTGATAACGAATTCGGTGCTGAGGTTTACTCAGGCGCGACCACCGAGAAACAAGCCTGGGAAGTCTTCCGGCCTGCCCGGTTGATGTGCAAAAAGTCGCCCGATCTGCTGGAACACTTCGGTATCGAGGTCAATGCAAAGAACCTCAACCGCCCAGCCGACGATGCCCGATTTGAACCCGTAATAGGCAATCCTGGTGATGGCGCGTCACCAAGTTGCGCCATTGTGGATGAATACCACGAACACGACAGTGACGCGCTTTACACCACCATGCTCACCGGCATGGGGGCACGTAAACAGCCATTGATGTGGGTGATCACTACTGCTGGCTTCAATGTTGATGGCCCCTGCTATGACAAACGGCGGGAAGTGCTGGAAACCCTCGAAAACTACAACAAACTGAGGTCTAAAAAAAATGATGAACTGTTCGGGATTGTTTACACCATCGATGAAGGTGACGACTGGGCAACCGTTGACGCGCTTTGCAAAGCTAACCCTAATATGGGCGTGTCTGTTTATCGGGATTACCTTATCTCTCAACAGCAACGCGCAATCGCCAACGCTCGCTTTACTAACCGGTTTAAAACCAAGCACCTTAATGTTTGGGTCAGCGCCAGAACAGCCTTTTTTAATCTGCGACAGTGGAATACCTGCGAAGACACAAGCCTTGCCCTCAGCCAGTTTGAAGGAAAGGAACGACGGCTGTCTTTCGACATGGCAGCCCGTCTTGACCTTACCGCAATGGTCCCACTTTTTACCAAAGATATTGAAGGACAGCGCCATTATTACTGTGTCGCGCCAAGATTCTTTGTGCCTGAAGCCACCGTCTTCGATAACGACAACCGCGGCCTTGCCGAACGCTATCAGGAGTTTGTCAATTCAGGACATCTTATCGCCACAGACGGTGCCGAGATCGACTACCGCGACGTGCTTGAAGAAGCCCTGCTTTACAACCAATGCGGTTCCGTCTCTGAATGCCCCATCGATCCTCATGGCGCAACAGCGCTGGCGCATCAGTTAGCTGATGAAAACATGGAGCCGGTGATCATTAAGCAAAACTTCACCGGTATGAGTGATGGCATGAAAGAGCTGGAAGCCGCTATCGTTTCCGGTCGTTTTCACCATGACGGCAACCCGATCATGACCTGGTGTATCGGCAACGTAGTGGGGAAATACCTTGCCGGTTCAGACGACATTGTAAGACCCATAAAAGAAGCCGCGGACAGCAAAATAGATGGCGCGGTCGCGCTTATTCAGGCAGTGGGGCGAGCCATGTTACATGATTCTGAAACAACGATTTCCAATCATCTTGAAAGCGTAGGCATTCGGTCACTTTAAATGGGCATACTTTCCAATCTTTTTCGGCGAAAAAGTTCAAATACTGCCATTGCGCAAATGCCTGAAGAACTGGCCGCTATGCTTGGTGGCTGGAATCTCGACGGCTACAGTGGTCGTGCCATAACTTCACATACTGCCATGCAGTTAACAGCCGTGTTTGGTTGTGTTCGTGTACTAAGTGAATCAGTGGGCATGCTGCCTTGCACCTTGTTTGAGCAGAAAGGCCGGAGTAAAGAAAAGGCGATTAATCATGACCTTTACACGTTGTTGACGACCGCGCCTAATGATTACATGACGCCCCAGGAGTTCTGGGAGCTATTGATTACATGCCTGTGTCTGCGCGGCAATTTCTACGCATATAAGACAAAAGCCCTCGGTAACGTGAAAGAACTACTCCCTCTCGACCCTGACGCCGTCGAAGTGAAGCTAAACAGTCAGTGGGAGCCAGTGTACAAGGTAACCTTTAAAGATGGTTCTCAGGACGTTCTGAGTCAGGATGAAATATGGCATGTACGCATCCTGACACAAGATGGCTTGATTGGTTTAAATCCCATTGCCTATGCACGACAGGCGATCAGTCTTGGGCTGGATACTGAAGAGTTTGGAGGGAATCTGTTTAAAAATGGCGCTGTCGGGTCCGGGTCATTGGAAACCGACCAGCAATTATCCGATGAAGCCTACAAGCGACTGAGGGATGATTTTAAAGAACGTCATCAAGGCATGGAAAACATGCACAAGCCCTTTATCCTCGAGATGGGGCTGAAGTGGAAACAAATTGCCATGAAAGCCGAGGATAGCCAGTTTCTGGAAACCCGTAAATTTCAGAAAGACGAAATCTGCGCCATTTTTCGGGTGCCGCCCCATATGATAGCGAATCTGGAAAAAGCGACTTTCAGCAATATCGAGCATCAGGCACAGAGCTTTGTTAACTATGCGTTAATGCCTTACCTAACCCGAATTGAGCAGCGTATCAATGTCGGTTTGCTGTCACCAACTGATCGGGGACGTTTTTATGCCAAGTTCAACGCCGGGGCTCTGTTGCGAGGTGATATGACCAGCCGCTTTAATGCATATTCACAAGGTATTCAGTGGGGCATTTATAGCCCGAATGATTGTCTTGAGCTGGAAGACCGAAACCCCAGAGAAGGTGGCGATATTTATCTTACGCCCATGAACATGACAACCAACCCGGAGAGTAATGATGCTGACCAAGCAACGACTTGATACGCCACTAAAAATTAAGTCGGTCAGCGACTCCGGCGAGTTCAGTGGCTATGGCTCTGTGTTTGGCGTGAAAGACAGCTATTCCGATATTGTCGTACCCGGTGCTTTCAAAGACTCCCTGCAACGCTGGCAAAAAAAAGACAAACTGCCCGCCATGTTATGGCAGCACAGAATGGATGAACCCGTTGGTGTTTACACCAAAATGGAAGAAGACGACGAAGGATTATACGTTGAAGGTCGTTTGTTGATTGATGCTGACCCTTTGGCAAAGCGAGCCCATGCTCATATGAAAGCAGGCTCTATATCGGGTCTGTCCATTGGTTACAACCTTAATGACTACGAGTGGGATAAAGAGAAAGGTGCCTGGATACTCAAGGAGATTGATCTTTGGGAAATATCCCTCGTGACCTTCCCCGCTAACGATGAAGCCCGTATTTCGGATGTAAAAAACGCCCTGTCACGGGGTGAGACCGTTTCACCCAAACAAATTGAGAGAGTCCTGCGCGACGTTGGACTGTCACGATCTCAGGCAAAAGCATTTATGTCTGAGGGATTTTCCGCGCTGAAGCAGCGAGACGCTGACAACGAGGCGGCAGCAGAAGCCCTGAAAACCCTTACAGAACTAAAAAACCTTTGGAGCTGATGATGGCTACAGATATTCAGGACATTGAAAACGTCGCAAAGGAAATCAAGCAATCCTTTAACGACTTTAAAGAAAAAAACGACCAACGCCTTGAGGCTGTTGAGCAGGAGAAAGGCAAACTGGCTGGGCAGGTGGATGACCTGAACAGTAAGCTGTCGGAACTGGACGCTCTGAAGACGTCCCTGGAAGAAGAACTCAAAACCATTAAGCGCCCGGGCACGACAGGCAATAAGAATAAGGATGTTGAAGCCCACCAAGAAGCATTTGCCCGCTTTGTCCGCAAAGGTGATGACAACGGACTGAAAGCGCTGGAGCAAAAAGCCCTGAATACTGGTGCTGATGAAGATGGCGGCTATGCCGTGCCGGAGGAGCTTGACCGTTCCTTGTTGGATCTTCAGCGTGATGCGGTAGTTATGCGTCAAGAGGCGAATGTTATTACCGTCGGCACCGGCGACTATAAAAAGCTGGTTAATTTACACGGTGCCGCGTCGGGCTGGGTTGGCGAGGAAGATGCTCGTCCTCAAACAGGAACGCCAAAGCTGGCACAAATCGCGCCGCTAATGGGTGAAATATACGGCAATCCCCAGGCGACCCAGAAAATGCTGGATGACAGCTTTTTTAATGTTGAAAACTGGCTAAGCAATGAGCTTCAGATTGAATTCTCTGAAAAAGAGGAAGCCGCTTTTACCTCCGGGGATGGTAATCTGAAAGCAAAAGGGTTCCTGGCCTATAGCAACACCGAAGAAGATGACGCTGCTCGTGATTTTGGTATTCTTCAGGCGGTTCGCTCAGGCTCCGCGTCAGGCATTACCGCCGATGCGCTGATTAAGCTGGTTTACGCCCTGCGGAAAGTTCATCGTATGGGGGCGAAGTTTATGATGAATAATAAAACACTGTTTGATGTTCGCATCCTGAAAGACAGTGAGGGCAACTATCTGTGGCGTCCCGGGCTCGATGTCGGCCAACCTTCCAGCCTGCTCGGTTATAGCATTGCTGAAAATGAACAAATGCCCGAGGTTGCCGCTGACGCGCTGCCCGTAGCATTTGGTAATTTTAAACGTGCTTATACCATTGTGGACCGGATCGGTACCCGAGTCCTCCGTGACCCGTTCACCAACAAGCCGTTTGTCGGGTTTTACACCACAAAGCGTGTAGGCGGTATGTTGACTGACTCAGAAGCAATCAAGCTGCTGAAAGTTCAGACTTCAGCGTAACCAGTGAATGCGGGTAAGTTGTCCCGCACTGGCAGGAGCGCAGGTATGATTACAATTAACAAAGCATTCCAGTGGTCACCCAATGGCTATGATATTGAAAGGATTGAAGCTGGCAGTCATGATCACTTGCCCGATCGTGCTGTTGCTATTGCTGACGATCTGGGTGTGTTGGTACCTGAATCAAACACGCGGCGAAAGCCTGACGGTGAAGTGAGCACGGGTAAGAAAAAAAACAAAAAGAAGGCCGCGGAATAAGTCATGCGATTTTTGACCCTGGAAATGATAAAGCGCCAGTGCCGCATTGAGCTGGATGACAGTGAGGAGGATGAATCACTGACGTTTTATGGTAAAGCGGCTGAAGCTGTTGTTGTTAATCACCTCAACCGACCCTTGTACGTTGAAGCTGTTCCCGAAAATGAAAGCAGTGGGTTGGTAATGTCTGACGATATTCGCATGGCCATGTTGCTACTGGTGTCAGATTTTTATGAAAACCGCGGTCATGCCCCAGGCTCAGCCCCCCACAAACTGCCTTTTGTCGCGCGGCAGTTGTTAGCCCCTTACCGGATCATTGCTATATGAACGCTGGCCGCCTGCGTCACCGCGTTACGCTTCAACGGCTGGTGAAAGACCGTAATGATTTTGGCGAAGTGGTTGATGCCTGGGAAGATCAAGCCCGTTTTTGGGCAGAAGTGAAACCCATTGCAGGGAAAGAAACCTTTATCGCCAAGCAGTTCGCGGCACAAACCAGCCATGAAGTCTGGTGTCGCTATCGCAAGGGAATCAAGGCCAGTGATCGTATCATTGACCACAGGGGGAACACCCTGGATATCAAAGCGGTGCTCGATGTGGGTGGCCGGGGCTGCACCTTAAAATTACTTTGTCGTGAAACAGGTTGCTAATGGAAACGACTGTCGCCATTAAAGGAGATATTACCGGCAAGCTCGCCGAGCTTGAAAACCGGTTATCCCAACAAACCATTAAAAAAGCCCTGGTTGATCTTGCCAAGCCTTTAAAAGCGGATATGAAAGCGGCAGCGCCTCACTTGTCAGGGGCGCTGCGCCGTTCAATTGGTCATAAAACAACGGTTGATCGTCGTAGGCAAACAACACAGGTAAGCGTTGGACTGATTTACAGAAAAACCAACCGCAAAGGCTGGGTTGCCGGTTTAATGCAAGAGCGCGGCACGCTTTATAGCGATCCTCAACCTTTTGTCAAGCCAACCGGTGAGCGACACCTGCCGACCATTGAAAGCGATTTACAGCAATTTATTCAAGCCCGTCTGGACAACCTTTAATCATGTTGATTGAACAACAACTGGCGGCAGCCTTGTTACCGTTGGTGGATGACCGTGCCTATCCGGTCGCCCTGCCCCAGAATACCACCTATCCAGCCATTACCTTTCACCGGGTCGATAGCCGTCGTACGGAAGAAGACTATCAACTGTCACCTGTGAAAGCCCGAAAGGCGCGAGGGGTAAAGTCTCTGTTTCAGGTGGTCGCCTGGTCAACGTCGTACAGCGATTGCGTGACGCTACTGCGGCAATGCAAAAGCCATCTGGAAGCTCTGCCGGGTGTTTACCTTGAAGGGGCGGCTGACGGTTATGAGCATGAGCTGCGCTTGTATACTTGTGTGATGGAGTTTGCTCTCTGGAGTGATCTGGAGTTACCACTGACTGGCAGTAATGTAGCGGGTGACTTAGGTACGGTACTTGACAGCGCCGTGACAACGTTGTCTGAGGTAATGCCCGAAACAGACATTGCCAGCGTTAACCCGTTGGAAAGCCATTTTTCAGCATCCAGCATCCGGTTGGATATTCAGCAAATCAGGCAAGGCAGTGACCGTGGTGATGGGTTGTTTCCGGCAACTTGCTCATTTATTGCCTGGTGTTGCTCGCCTGAAAGCCATTATCAAGCTGCTGATCTGGCTGCGAAGCTGCTTGATAAGGTGCAGTACAACCATTGGCAATTAGGCGCCAAGGTCTCTCACCCTCAAAGTTTGAAAGCAGAGCCAGCGGTATTTCGCCCCGGCAGTTTTGAATGCTGGGCTGTCAGCTGGGAGCAGACCGTATTCCTTGGGGAGACGCAAACACCTGAAAGCAAGATTCCCGATACCGTCATGGCCGGTAGCGCTCCCGACATAGGCTTTGGTCATGAGGACGACTATGTTCAATTATGAAGGGTCCAGTTATGACGTAACAGAAGCCCTGCGCAAGTTGGCCAACAGTATCTGTCCTGGCACGGTCAATAAGGTCAGGCATTCGCCCTACGCTGTAAAAGTCAGGGTGGGAACGCTGATAACGACCTGGCTACCCGTTATTGCTCATCGGGCAGGCAACAATACAAGCTGGCACCCGTTGGAAGAAGGCGAGCAGGTGTTGGTATTCAGCCCCGACGGGAATATTGCCCAGGGCTGGGTGCTCGGTGGCTGCTATTCCCAGGCGTTTCCGGCACCTTCTGCCAATCCAGATAAAACCGTGCACCATTTTAGCGACGGTGGGCGCTTTGAGTATGACCGCAAGGCTCACCATCTGGATATCAACCTGCCAGCCGGTGCTACGGTCAATTTGAATGCCGTGGGGGGCATTACCTTTACTGGCGACCTGCTGGTCAATGGCAATATCACTGCCACAAAAGATATCACCGATAAAACCCGCAGCATGGCCGCCGACCGGGATATTTATAACCAGCATCAGCATAAGGATGTGATGCCGGGCCAAGGGACATCAGGTACACCGGAGCAGACGCAATGAACGGCATTGACGCAACAACAGGCAAACTACTCAGTGGCAAAGCCCATTTACGCCAGAGCATTGCCGACATTCTACGCACGCCCATCGGGAGCCGGGTTATGCGCCGGGATTATGGCTCACGGTTGTTTGACCTGATTGACGCGCCGGTGACCCCCGCCTGGAAAAGTGAATGCTATGCCGCTGTGGCTGAAGCCCTGGACCGGTGGGAGCCTCGATTCAAGCTACACCAGGTCAAGGTGGTCAGCGTGACACAAGGACAGGTGACGTTTGATTTACACGGGGAATATTTGCCGGATGGCTCGCCCGTGTCCCTCGAAGGCTTGCTGGTATAAAAGAAGCCCGACCAACCGACGCTGGCCGGGATGCTAACAAAGCAGCATTAACATTCATTGCGCTATTAACTATAGCAGACGAGGGATCGCATGAGCTTTACTGTCATTGACCTCAGCCAGCTACCGCTCCCGGATGTGGTGGAAACGCTGAACTATGAGCAGCTTATGGCTGAGCTGCTGGCGGATTTGCGGGCCAGGCACCCGGACTTCTCTGCCCTGGTGGAAAGTGATCCGGCCTTCAAGGTGCTGGAGGTGTGCGCTTATCGTGAACTATTGCTGCGGGCTCGGATTAATGCCGGTGCCCGAGCTGTTATGTTGCCTTCTGCCACTGGGGCCGACCTTGATCAACTGGGCAGCTATTGGGGTATTCGTCGCCTGATCGTTGACGCTGGCGATCCTGATGCTATTCCACCTCGTGAGCTGGTGCTGGAAGATGATGTCAGTTTACGGGCACGGATTCAGCTGAGCATGGAAGGCCAGACCAATGCCGGAACTGAAGGCGCTTATTTATCCAAAGCGTTGGCAGCGGATGGCCGGGTAAAATCCGTTGCCGCCAAAAGCCCGACCGCAGGGGAGGTTGTGGTCACGGTATTATCCCATGAGGGTAACGGCTCGGCTTCCACAGAGCTGGTGCAAACGGTGGGTAACTATTTGCGTCAGCCCCATATCCGACAAATGACCGATGCCTTAACGGTGCAAAGCGCGGATATTGTCAGCTATCGAGTCAAAGCCACCTTGTTTATTAATCCGGGTCCCGGTGCGGATCAGGTGATGACGGCGGCACGGGATGCCGTCACGGCTTATGTTGAGGGACTCCATAAGATCGGGTTTTTAGTCCCTATTTCAGGTATCTATGGCGCATTACAACAGCCTGGCGTGGTGCGTGTTGAATTAACGGAACCCGCCGCGGATGTGGCTATCTCTGATGTGCAGGCCGGGTTCTGCTCCGCTATCGAACTCACCCAGGGAGCGGCATGAGCGATTTACTGCCACCGTCAGCTACTCCCCAGGAACGGGCACTGGCGTCAGTGTCTGAACGTTTGGAACAGTTGCCAGTCATTTACCGTGACCTTTGGAACCCGGATACGTGCCCCACGGAATTTTTGCCGTACCTGGCCTGGTCGTTCTCAGTGGATGAATGGAACGATGACTGGCCGGATCACATCAAACGACAGACGGTGAAAGATGCTTTATACCAGCACCGGATAAAAGGCAGCCGTCAGTCAGTTGAGAATGCTATTGCCGCCTTTAATGCCCAGGCGCGAATAATAGAATGGTGGGAGCAAACCCCCAGAGCGACACCCCACACCTTTGAGGTGTGGATGAATGCGGTGCAGAACCAGCAAATCAAACCGGTGTATGAGCTTTGGTATTCAGATTCGCTGTACTGTTCAACGCCTATACCTGTCAGCACCAGTCGTGTTTATAAGATTCGGTTTAAAGTGCGCCAGGCCATTGATGATCCCAGAAGCCAGTCCAGGGTTTACGCCGGTGTCGTTACGCTGGACAAAGATTTCAATAACATTACAGGTGGCTCAGGCTTACACCGGTATTGTTGCGTATTCGGTAGAACAATCACCAGCGCCGACGGGTGGCAAACATTTGAGGGTGAGATTACCGGCACGGGGGATGTTCATAGTAACTTCCGCGCGGGCACCGCGTACATCAGACCGATGTTTATCCTGAATTACATCCGCGGCACGGGTACTGCCCAGGTGGCTGAGATTGAATGCTGGGATTTATTCGATAATAAACAACTGGCGCCCAATCCCCATTTCACCCAGGGCAAGACCGGCTGGTCTACACGGTACATCGGTGAAACAGTACCCGATGATATTCCTGGCGAAATGACCACCGCGAACTTTGGTTTAACCGCCGACCTGCAAACCAGCATTATTGCCGCCATCAATGCCGTCAAACCGTTGCGCTCACATTTCACGGTAAAAACCGGCATCAGCGCGACAAGTAACGGCATTAATATCAGCGCCCATGCCAGGGCACTGCAACTGATCTCAATGGAGGCCAGCGTATGACGGACACGCTGCAAATGACTATGACAGTGACAGATGCCGGGCGGGCGGCAGTGACTAATGCCCAGAGCAACGGTCTGTCGGCAGAGATTACTCATATTGCTATCGGCTCAGGCAGCGGTACACCGGCGGCGAGCGACACAGCGCTGGTGAATGAGATCAAGCGACTACCGGCAGGCACTGGCAGTAATCCGAGCCCGTCGGAGCTTTATACGGAAACGTCTGATTTTTCCGGTGAGAGCTATTCCGTTTATGAGTTTGCCGCCGTACTCAGTGATGGCGCCTTGCTGGCTGTTTATCGCCAGAGCACGCCCATTATTGAAACAACATCCGTCGTGCCTTTGCTGTTGCAAATCAGTATCCCGATTAAGTCTTTCCCACCGGGTTCTGTGGTGATTAATGGCGATACTAATTTCCAAACCCCACCGGCCACGGAGTCCATGCGAGGTGTGGCAGAGGTAGCCACGCAGGCTGAAGTGGATGCTGGCACCGATCACCAGCGGATGGTCACTGCCAAGACCTTAACCAGCCGTCTGGCGTCTTTTACCCGTAATGCCGCCGAAAGCGTAAAAGGTTTTGTGGAGATCGCCACGCAGAGCGAAGTGGACAGTGGTACGGATCATCAACGGACGGTTACGCCTAAAACATTAAAGACTCGGTTGGCCTCTTTTGCTCGCGGCGCCACGGAAAGCGTAAAAGGCTTTGTGGAGATCGCGACGCAGAGCGAAGTGGACAGTGGTACGGATCATCAACGGACGGTTACGCCTAAAACATTAAAGAGTCGGTTGGCCTCTTTTGCTCGCGGCGCCACCGAAAGCGTAAAAGGCTTTGTGGAGATTGCCACGCAAACGGAAGTTAACACGGGTACGGATGATAGTCGCGCGGTCACGCCGAAAAAGCTATGGGGTTTACTGTCGGCGAAATTTGCCAGGACAGACACAAGGCCAAGTTTTCAGCAGGGTGTCTATCTGAATAATGAACCCATTGTGATGAATGGCTCAGGCACGAATGTTGACCACATTTGGTACAACGACACAGACAACACTTACCACTTTGTCGCTGACAGCACCGAGCAAGCTACCGGCAATGCCAATCTGAAAATGGGCGGCATTCAGCTCAGCTCAGGTAATAACGTTACGGGCGTGAGTGACTCGACCAGCTCAACGTCTACTACCACCTTAGCCAGTAGCAAAGCGGTAAAAAGCGCGACAGACGCGGGTACACGTCAGGCGACGGAAAGTACTCGGGGACAGTTAGAGGTCGCTACCCAGACAGAGGCGAATAGCTCAACGGAT
>NZ_JAVLSP010000056.1:0-25704 GCF_031528575.1 Candidatus Sororendozoicomonas aggregata | reverse complement strand
GCACCCCTAATAGAAAATTATTGCTATTTTTTCTTTTTATGCGTTTAATAGAGAAAAAAAATCTATTTTATCATTTTTTTGGTGGTTTTTATGGATAAGTTAGACTTGGCAGATAGAAGATTATTGCGGCTTCTGCAAGGGAACGCTGCCCTGTCTTTAGCAGAGCTTGCGGATCAGGTGAATCTCACCACTACACCGTGTTGGAAACGGCTCAAGCGCCTTGAGGACAGGGGGATTATCAAGCAGCGTGTGGCACTGCTTGATGGTAAAAAACTGGGCTTGTCTTTTACCGCTTTTGTTCAGGTGAAAACAAGCAACCACTCTGAGCAATGGTATAACACCTTTGTCAACACCGTGGCAGGCTTTGTGGAAGTGATGGAATTCTATCGTATGGCAGGAGAGTTTGATTACATGATGAAGGTTGTCGTAGAAGACATGGCGGCCTTCGATTTGTTCTATAAAAAACTGGTGACCAGTGTCAAAGAGCTGAGTAATGTGACATCAACATTTGCCATGGAACCGTTAAAATACACGACAGCGCTGCCAGTATAGAGTGACCTTCAGTAAAATGGCCCCAAAAACCAGATTCAGCAGATAGCCTGACTTATCAATCAGGCTCGTCGCAATCAGACTCACCGTCTGTGCCGTGGTGCTTTTCATACCATTCTGGAACGTTTGAATTGGAGCTTGTTGCTCTGACAGGGGGTTGTCCGTCTTGCGTAACAGTGACTACATCAGAACCAGGTGTTTCAACAGAGGATACCATCGCGCCGCCATTGTCAGATCTTAGCTGAGATACCGCCGTGACAGTGTTGGTTGTTTCGTCTCTGAATACGTGGGTTACGCGGACAACCGGAGATCCATTTGACAATCTATCTGAACCTATGGTTGTAGTGACCTGAGAGCCATCGGTACAGTGTCTCGCCCTTAAGTGCTCATCGAATTCGCAACCAAGGGTATAATTCTCCCTACAGGGATGACACCTGAACACACTACGAAGAACAGTACCAGCAGGAGCAGCCTCCATAAAAGCAGCAGCTCTAGCACTTATTGAAATAGTTGCAGCAGCTTTCGCTTCATTACATCGATTAACAATATATGTATCAACATCAGGTACAGCACGATCGCGGTCGATGTCAGTCTGTCTAGCCGCAACCATTTCAGCATATTCGCGGTCGAATTTAGCTTGTCTAGCCGCAGCACCTTCAGCAAGATCGCGGTCGATTTTAGCTTGTAAAGCCTCAGACGCAGCTTTAGCTGCAGCTTGAGCTGGCGAAAGTGGAAAAATAGGGGTTGGCCTTGGAGGTCTATCGCCTGGCCTTGTAGTAACGTGCGTAGATATGTGAAAGAGTAGCTCATTAAGTGAATAGCTTGAGAAATTGTTACACATAGTACAAGAGAGGAGGGGCATGGTGAGATTCTCCCTTGGGATAAACAGCTTCTGTTAATCGTAGTCCCGAGCATTTTATCAAGCAATGCCCTGAACGGCTTACCTGCTTTTGCTTTTTTACCCATTGAACGCAAAGCTGAATTTATACCAATCGACTCTCCTGAATGGGCTTTACGCTGCCAACGAATGCCAACCCTGCGTTGAAACTCCTCGCAATAGCAAACATCAACCGTCGTTTACAGTGTTCTGACATCCAGTTTGTAAGCTCTTAGGGTAATTGGAAGAGACGATGGGTATAACTTATCAAGATCAGCGCCTGACTTATCAATCAGGCTCACCGTCTTTGCCGTGGTGCTTTTCATACCACTTGTGAAACCATTCTGGAACGTTTGAATTGGAGCTTGTTTCTCTGACAGGGGGTTGTGCGTCTTGCGTAACAGTGACTACATCAGAACCAGGTGTTTCAACAGAGGATACCATCGCGCCGCCATTGTCAGATCTTAGCTGAGATACCGCCGTGACAGTGTTGGTTGTTTCGTCTCTGAATACGTGGGTTACGCAGACAACCGGAGATCCATTTGACAATCTACCTGACCCTATGGTTGTAGTGACCTGAGAGCCATCGGTACAGTGTCTCGCCCTTAAGTGCTGATCGAATTCCCAACCAAAGGTATAATTCTCCCTACAGGGATGACACCTGAACACATTACGAAAAACAGTACCAACAGGAGCAGCCTCCATAAAAGCAGCATTTCTAGCACTTATTGAAGTAGTTGCAGCAGCTATCGCTTCATTACGTCGATGAACATCATATCTACCAGCAACAATTTCAGCATACTCACGTTCGCGTGCAGCATGTCTAGCCGCAGCGCCTTCAGCAAGATCGCGGTCGATTTTAGCTTGTAAAGCCTCAGACGCAGCTTTAGCTGCAGCTTGAGCTGGCGAAAGTGGTAGGTCTTTCTTACTAAACTCTCCTGGCATTCTAACATAAGCAATTTCTTTAGCGTGCGTACCCATGTGTAAGGTTAGATCACCCGGCAGGTTGCATAACTTCCCACATATAGAACAAGAAATGGGCATGGTGAGATCCTCTCTCGGGATGACAGCTTCTGTTAATCGTAGCCCCGAGTATTTGATCAAGCAATGCCCTGGATGGCTTGCCTGCTAGTCCTGACACAGACAGACCCTCTACAACTGCTCCATCAACTCCCGGGCCTCAGCCTGCTGTTGCTCATTGCCCTGCTCCACCACTTCGTCAAGAATATCCGATGCGCCATCATTATCGCCCATATCCATATAGGCACGGGCTAAATCCAACTTGATACCAATCTCATCATCATCGTCGGACAGGAAGTTCATATCCTCATCAAATGCTTCGTCAACCGTCTCATCAACCCCATCAGGCACGGCGTCAGCTACTTCAGCACTGTCTCCAATATCCAGCGTCAAGCCTTCATCAGGCGTGACACTGACAGGCTCTTCAGGGGTATTGGGCTTATCCTCAAGGCCTAAATCACTGACATCAAAATCCAGCCCCGGTGCCCCATCATCTGTCGTCGCCGCATCTGGCTCGGACTCGGGTTCTGGCTCTGGTACTGAAAAATCCAGGTCACTGGTATCAAATGCCAGCCCATTATCATCGTCGTCAGTCTGAGCTTCTTCTGATACCGCCTCTTCAACCGCTGGGTCTTCGAGGGGGCTTTCAAACGCTAATGTGTCTGATAAATCCGGGAAAGACTCAGAGTCCTCGTCTGATTCTGACGGGGCATCTGCCAATGTTTTAACATCGTCGTCCATAGCGTCCAGATCAAGATCCATCTCATCCAGGGAGGGAAATTCATCAGGCTCAGGTGTTTCAGAAATTGTCTCGGATGGCTCAACAAAGGCGTCATCGCCAAAGCGAGTCTTAAGCACCTCAGCAGATTTCAGCGCATCAGCCTGACCGAGCTGCTCCAGCTCAGCCAGTGCTGCCTTAAAGCCTTCAAGGTGACCGCTTTCTGCGTATGCTTCGAGCAGCTTAACGTGCAAACTGGCATTATCAGGTGTGTCACTGATAGCCGATTTCAGGGTGTTGATGGCTTCCTCAAAGTTTCCATGAGCCATTAAGCCATCGGCATCGTTGATGGGGTCATCTGTGAGCTGGGTGTTTTCTTCTGCCCCCTGTTCGTCAGCAGATGTGGCAAAATCAAGATCATCCAGCAAATCTTCTTCATCGAAATCCCCTTCACCCCGTCGTCGGCGAATAATAAAGCCGGCTGCGACCAATAGGGGCAGCAGGCCAATCAGGCCAAGCAACACGGGGTTATTTAAGCTTTCAAGGCTCAGGTTCACCTTCGGCATGGGCAACGCTATTTCAGGGATAGACAGAGAGTCCCAAAGTGGCGGGGTTTCTGATCCCGAACGGCTGCCTTCTGCTTGTGTTTCCTCAGAAGGCGCTTCAGCGGTCTTCTGGGCTGTTGACTCTGGCTCAGGCTCTTCCTGTTCAGTCTGAAGTGCCGCCAGCTGGTCATCCTTAAGCATCACCAGCTTGTTGAGCGTAGCTATCTGGTCATCCAGATCCTGCAACCGGCTTTTCAGCTCGCTGTTCTCCCGAGAGAGTTTGTCGACGTGCTCACGGGTCATCAACAATTCATTCTGAAGCCGGGTAGCCTGTTCATCATTACTGCGGTTATCCGTTTTCCCCTGCCGCGACGTCTCATTGGGTGATACAATACTGAGCCTGCCTGAGGGACTCGGTGCCTGAGTGAAGCCTGAGGGTTCACGATACTCAGGGTACGAGGCATCCAACTGGGGAAGCCGCGTATTCTGCTTCCAGGCTTTGTGGTGCATGGCTACTTGCCAGGCGGCCTGCTCATGGGTCAGTGTCCGCACTGTATCGCCGTCCGGCACCCGTAATACCACCCCCTTCTTGAGCCGGTTGATATTATGACCAACGAAGGCATCGGGGTTCAGCCGCAATAAAGCCATCATGGTTTGTTCCACTGACACCCCGCTGTCAGGGCGAAGGTCGTCCGCGATATACCAAAGATTATCATTGCGCCGAACTTTATAGGTTTCGTTTGACTGGTTGCCAGAATCGATAACAGGGTACTGTGGCGCCGACGGGTCGACAGCATCTGGACGACTAACCGGCGCTAAGCGACCACGGATTTCCGGTAAGGCATACCGTCGGGGAATCGTTGTCGGGGGAGTAATGGGCTCTGGGACAGGGTCATCCAGTCCAGGTGGGTCCATCAGCAGCGTATATTCCCGTAACAACCTGCCATTGGGCCAGTGCACCTCTAGCAAAAAGTTAACAAAAGGTTCCTGAATAGGATGGGTACTGGTTACTTTAATCGAACCCGTGCCATCGGGCCGTACTTGCGTTTTAAACCGTAAATCCAGCAAATTATAAGGGCGCTGAATACCTGCCCTCTGGAAATCTGCCTCTGAGGCAAGGTTGGAGAAAATCTCAGAGGAATTGAAATCCCCAATATCGGTGAGGGCAATTTCACCGTGTAAGGGTTGGTGCAGGCGTGAATGCAGCGCTATGTCTCCCAGACTCAGCGCACTGGCCATATTGGCAGCATAAAACCCGACCACTGCAAGTGCGGTATTCAATAAGCCATAGCGTTTTATAGAAACCATTGCGCATCCCTGCTGGTCACCCGTCCTCCTGACGTTTGTGCACCTGTCTCTTAAGTCATCGCCAGCAATACTGAAAACTAAAATACGGCAATAACAGTGCTGGTTATTTTTAAACTATCACTATAAAAAGTCACCGATCAAGCGCTGAGCCATTGCCATAATCGCAATAGCCCCCTGACGGCAGGCGTCTCCTGATACCCAGAAACTCAGGCTCTCTTTGTTACCGGGTATGGCTCTTAATCGGCCCAATAAGATCTGATCACTACTGGCAGATTGTTCGACGGTTGGATAGTCATTGCCCTCATAAAGGTCGATCCTGTCCACTGCATCAAGGGCCGAGCGCACCGCGGTGATATCCACCGGACCGTCCAGATCCACTGTCACGGCCAGGTTATCGCCATAAAACACAGGAACGGTAATACAGGTTGCACGAACATCAATGCCGCTGTCGTTCAGGCCAGCCCAAATCTCCGTTTCGACCATTAACTCTTCAGCACTGATACCCTCTGATGTTAACGCCCCCACCTGAGGAATGAGATTATAGGCAATACGGTGAGGAAATATGCCATGATCAACCGGCTTGCCATTGAGCAACCCAACGGTCTGCTTTCGCAGCGCATCTATTCCCGCATTGCCCTGGCGCGATACCGACTGGCACGCCGTCATATCCACACGATTAATCAGGCTCACGTCATTGATCGCCTGCAAAGCAGTTAGCGCCATTGCCGCGGGACTTGCCGGAACAACCAGCCTCTTTTGTGCCACTGCCACATCCAGCGCTTCCTCATTCAGCCCCGGCAATGCCACCACTGCGCCAGAATGTCCGGCCGCTCCCAAGGAGCCATCAATGACCATACAATTTGCCGCCAGTGCTTGCCCAATGACCGATTCACTGATGCCCCCCCCCACGGGAATCAATACCAGGTCCACATCCATAAATTCAAAGGTGGCCGCTGGCAACACGTCAACCTCTTCACCGGACAGCTCAATGGTTGCTCCTTTCTCAGCAGTATCGGACAACAGATAAACATTACCCGCAGGCAGAATTGCTTCTTCAAACAAGCGAATCAGGGTCTCACCCGCCAGGCTACCCGCATCGCAAATGGCAATATCACAGGGCTTATTCATGGAAATCTCTGTAGAAACGAAAGAATGATGGCGAACAACTGTAATGATTGAGCCTCAGCCCCGCAAGGGGTCTGTTGCAAACTGTCAACACGTTCGATCGGTAGGGGTATTGGTGTGGTTTACAAGAAGGGGATGAGATAAAGGGGGGGCTCAATATCGATTTTCAGTCACTCATTCTCCCCCTCAGATCAACATGCCACTGAGCATTGTTCCCTGAGAAGCTGTTCATGATCCTTTATGGTCGGTTTTGCCTGTCTCAAAAGATCATGAACAGCTTTCTGGATTTTCACGAGGGCTGTTCAAAATTTTCTTGCCCTTGCCAAATCCGCTAACTGCTCCTGGGCAGCCACCTCCTGCTGCTGAGTTTCCTGCCGAATGGTGGTTGACGCTTCCGCCGTTGACTGGAGCTGATCAACCAGTGTGCTGCCTTCACTGCCCATTCCTGCTGACTTAAGTGCCTCTTTCACCGCTTTTGGGTCTTTGCCCTGCAGCGCTTCGAGGGCCGCATTCAGCGTTTCTTTTTGCTCCTCAGCCTGCTTTTGCTCAGTTTGACTCTTTAAAAAAGCCTTACGCTGTTCAAGGCGGTCATCGCCGGTGACGGCCAGCTCCATGCCTGTCTGAGAAACCTCTTCAATGGTCTGTGGTGGCTTTTTCTCTGAATGGCTGGCTTTATTATCATCAGGATGGAGGCCACTGAGGCGAACGAGTTCCCTTTCAGCAGTGGCGATCTCTTCTTCGGCGGCTTTAGCCGTTTCATTATGAGGTTTGGCCATTGCATGGAGAATCGTTCCCCCATTTTTATCAAAAAGATCAGGATTTATCTCATGGAGTATGGCACTGACAGCCATAGCCCCCAATTCATAAACGGCCACCGCAGGACAAAAAATACATAACAAGACATAACCGGCTTTTTTTCCATCGGGCAAGCTGGCAAAATCACCGCCTGCACCCTCTTCATTAGCTTTTCTGATATTTTCTTTAATTTTATCAACATTCTCCTGAATTTTTTGTTGCTTTTGTTCTGCCGAAATTTTTATCCCCTCTTCTGTGGTTTTTTGCTTACTTTCATCGAGCTTCATCATGATCTGGGCCATGGCATTTTCTAATTCAGCATCGGTAAGCGGTGGTTCAGCACCAGGGATACCGGCCAGCGTGTTAATAGCCGCTTTGCCTTCATCTGAAATCGTGTTTTTTGTCGCATCAATATTTGCTTTAACCTCTGCTATCTGCCCCTGCGTCATGCCAAGCTTTGGTCCAATTTTATCCATGGCCGACTTAGCGACATCTGCTGCAGCATAACTGACAACATGACTATTTTGAGCCGGAGGTATTACCGGGGGATGATCTGTTCTCGCTGCCAAAGGCAATACATCCGGCCTTCCCTCCTTGACGCTCATTGTTTCCTGATTGATAAACCCCCTGCTAACCGTTTTTGGTGCCGCTACGCCTGACCCCTGCTCCAGGTTATCGGGGTTTTGAATTGGGAGTACGCCTTGTGATTGATTAACACCATTGATACCACTCATAACGTTACCTCCTGATTTTCAGATTGCAGCAATAACAGCTCAATCCGTTTTAATTCTTTAAGATCCGTGTTTTTTTCATCGTCTTTTTCAAGCGCCTCAATCAGTGCCTTTCTCGCTTTTGGCAGATCACCCATGAAAATGTAACACTCACAAATATAAATCAGTGGCATTGGATTTTTTGGCCCGAGCCTGGCCGCATGCAAATAGGTTTCAATGGCCTGATAATAAAATCCAAGCATTTGCTGACAGGCCGCCATACTCAAAAAATAATCGGACTTCCAGTGATGGTGAAGGCAAAGGTATTGAAAGTACTTCAACGCCTCATCATACAGCCCGCTTTGATATTTGTGATAGGCAATTGCCTGGGTGGTATCAAGTGATCTCTGGCTAATGCCGTTGAGGTGAGACAGTGTTCCACCACTGGCAAGATACTGATTGAATTGGTCAATAAGACCTGAATCATTGGCTTCTTCTACTGATAACATAACTGCCTCCAAACAGCGGTATCAATTTTTATTCCTTTAATAACTTTACTCTTTTCTTATGATTCTTTTTAAAAAAATGCAGGCAACCGTTTTTATTAACCAAGCCACACCAAATAACTTCATAAAATCAACCGTTTAATTAGTCACTGGCGTGCGTCAAAAATTTGATGCCTGTACCGGTCATTGGTAAAAATTCATAGGCGTTGATAGGAGTTATCGGGAAGTATCACGGCTTTTTTCGAGCCAAGGAACCTGTCGGATTTATGCTTTCGAGCATAAAATTCTGGCCGCACTTTCTGGATTTCAGGCCGAAATTGTCTTAAGTCCGACAGGCTCCAAGGACACAGATAACCCTGAAAAAACGATCAAGACTGCTTTTAAGTCCTGATCGAGCCTGGCCCAAACAGGTCAGTGACATCGCTCAATCGGGAAAAAGGGTATATCCCACTATATACCCTGCTATAACACAGTGTGATAATTGACTATTAAGGCCTTTTATACACTCTCATGATAAGCATTCGCCCGGTTCTCTATGTTGTCGGATTACTTCTTACTGTCCTTGCAGTGTTGATGCTGTTGCCGGCCTTATACCACATAATCACAAATACAGAAGGTTCCATGTCCTTCTTGCTATCTGCCGGCATCACCGGAGCCAGCGGCGGCGCGCTGTTTTTAGGGACTAAACCTGATAACTTTGCCTTAAAACCCCGTGAGGCCTTTTTGCTTACCAATGTCAGCTGGCTGGTACTCAGTACTTATGCAGCGATTCCCTTTATGCTGGAACTGCACCTTTCCTATACGGACGCATTTTTTGAAACCATGTCAGGCATTACTACTACTGGATCTACTGTGCTAAGTGGCCTCGATCATATGGAAAAAGGCGTGCTGCTCTGGCGCTCACTGCTGCAATGGTTAGGCGGTATTGGCTTTATTGTCATGGCCGTGGCGGTGCTGCCTTTCCTTAAGGTTGGCGGTATGCGGCTGTTCCAAAGTGAATCATCTGACTGGTCTGAAAAGGTCATGCCCCGTTCTGGCAGCATTGCCAAACGAATTGTCGCCATTTATTTCTGGCTGACCATTACCTGTGCTTATTTCTATTACCTGGGAGGAATGACCGGATTTGAAGCCATTAATCATGCCATGACGACCCTTTCCACCGGCGGGTACTCTACCTCTGATAGCTCCATGGCAAATTTTACCAATCCCTATATCCACTGGGTTGCCATTATTTTTATGCTGTTGGGCAGTTTGCCCTTTGTGTTGTTTGTGAGGTTTTTTAAAGGGGACATCCAGTCCCTGCTCAAAGACCGTCAGGTGCGTGCTTTTATTGGTTTTATGCTGATTCTATGGGGGTTTTTCAGCCTCTGGCTGGTGTTTAACTCCCAGTATAATTTATGGCAAGCATTTACCCTGGTGGCATTTAACACGACCTCCGTCGTTACCACAACCGGTTTTGCCCTGACAGACTACACCTTGTGGGGCGGCTTCGCAGCGGCACTTTTTTTATTTCTCACTGTGATAGGGGGCTGTTCAGGCTCCACCACAGGGGGTATTAAAATCTTTCGTCTTCAGATTGGTGCCCGTCTACTGGGTATTCAGTTACGCTTGCTTTCTCACCCGCGCTCCTGCCTGGTGCATAGTTATAATGGGCAGCTTATTACTGAGGATATCCTGCGTTCCTTGATTGGCTTCGGCTTTTTCTTTGGGCTTCTCTCAATCCTGATGACGCTTTTGCTGTGCTTGATGGGACTTGATCTGATCACCAGCATGAGCGGCGCGCTGACAGCCATTGCCAATGTCGGGCCAGGGTTGGGTGATATCATTGGCCCCGCGGGTAATTTTAAATCTCTGCCCGACAGTGCCAAATGGCTGCTCAGTGGCGGTATGTTAATGGGACGGTTAGAAATTACCACCGTTTTAGTCTTGTTTACTGCTAGCTTCTGGAAAGATTGACGCATTCTGGAGGAACTTGACGGCCTTGATAATGGCCTGAAATCCACTATTGTGATTAATGCGGCGGCCAGTACGCACCTATTGCTGCGACGCCTTGAGCGCCTGAAGACCTGGCTGCTTCCCTGTCTGTTTGATCCAACCCACCCAACCAGTAGACTGGCCGTGATGATACCCGTGTTAACCGCCGCGCCTGTTGCATCCCCAACGGCTCTTTCTCGGGGTGGGTTTTAGTGTGTTTGACTGGCGAGAGTGTGACAAAATCAACATCATGATCAGCAGCAAGGGCCAGCTCTTGCTCATTATGGCAAGAGGCGGCCAACAGTTGCCCCTGACGCCGGAACGCTGACCAGCGTTCAGACGCATACAGCTGTGATGCCCGCAAATGGATACCTTGACACCAGGGCTGCGCCAGCATTGACTTCCCCCCTTTTACCAGAAGCTTACCCCCCAAGTCGGTCACCCTTTCCTGTAATTGCTGAGCCGAGTGCAGGTATTCCTGCTCACTTAACCACGGTGCCCGAAACTGAACCAGGCGAATGCCCCGCGCAAGTTGATGAGATACGTTATCAAGCAGCTCTTCAAGCCGGGAGAATTGCCCCGTAATCATATAATGCTCAGGTAGCTGTGCTGCGGTAATAATGGCCTTGTTGGCTTCCGGGAAACTCAGTGTATTGAGCTCATCAGGCATCACCCACTGAATTGCCTGTCCCTCACGCCCATGAGCCTGCCCCGTTAATCCCGACACCACAAGGGTATCAAGCAGAACGGTTTTATCAGAGTAGGCATGGGTTATCTGTATCAATGGCTGACAGTGCTCAAAGCCGATACCCACTTCTTCAACAAGTTCTCTGCTCAGGGCTTCCTCAAGGGTTTCACCCACTTCTACTTTCCCGCCCGGAAACTCCCACAAGCCGCCCATATGGGTGTGTTTCGGACGTTTCGCCACCAGAATACGACCGTCTAGGCTTTTTATAACACCAACAGCAACATGCACGACCTTCTTCATCATTTCTTCCTGCAAGAACCAAAAAAAACGGGTCTGTAATGACCCGTTTATTTGAATCAATAACAACCCCCTTACACTATCTTGCCGTGGCACTGCTTGTATTTTTTGCCTGAGCCACAAGGACAAGGGTCGTTACGTCCCACTTTACGGCCTTCGCGAATAAAAGGTTGTGTGGGCGCGGCTGGCATACCACTTTCCCCATCTGCTCCCTCTTTGCTTTCACCAATCCCCGGAGCCTGTGCTTCAGCATGTTGGAACCGCATGCGTCGGGCCATCTCTTCCCGGCGACGGCGCTCTACTTCTTCCGTTTGCTCTTCCTGCTGTACCTGTACGTGGGACAATACGCGAATGGTATCGTGCTTAATGTCCTCCAGCATTTGCTGAAACAACTCAAAGGCTTCCCGTTTATACTCTTGCTTGGGGTTTTTTTGTGCATACCCCCTCAAATGAATGCCCTGACGCAGATGATCCATGGTCGCCAAATGCTCTTTCCACTTATCATCAAGAATACGCAACAGAATATGTTTCTCAAAGTTGCGTAAATCATCGCTGCCTGCCTGTGATTCCTTATCACGGTAGGCATCCACTATCCCATCAAGAATTTTTTGTTGCAGCGCCTCTTCATCCAGGCGATCATCATCATCAAGCCACTGCTGTATTGGCATTTCCTGATTGAATTCGCTGGCAATCCGCTCTTCCAGGCCTTTTACATCCCACTGCTCTTCAAGACTTTGTGGTGGAATATGCTCACTGATCAGATTATTCACGACATCTTGACGAATGGCTTCGATACTCGAAGACACCTCATCAGCATTGAGGAGTTCATTACGCTGATTGTAAATCACTTTACGCTGGTCGTTGGCAACATCATCGTATTCCAATAGCTGCTTACGAATATCGAAATTACGCCCCTCCACCTTACGCTGGGCCTTCTCAATGGCATTGCTCACCATTCGATGCTCAATGGCTTCACCTTTTTCCATTCCCAGGGCTTTCATAAAATTCTTCACCCGGTCAGAGGCAAAGATACGCATCAGGTTGTCTTCCAGAGAGAGGTAAAAACGGGAAGACCCCGGATCACCCTGGCGACCGGCACGGCCTCGCAACTGGTTGTCAATACGACGGGATTCATGGCGCTCAGTGGCAATGATATGCAGACCACCGGCATCGACCACGGCTTTATGATTTTGGTGCCAATCGGCCTTTATCCGATCCGTATCAGCCTGTGAGGCTTCACCGAGTAGGCCAATTTCAGCTTCCCAGTTACCCCCAAGCTTAATATCGGTACCACGCCCCGCCATATTGGTGGCCAGGGTAATAGTCCCTGGCTTACCTGCCTGAGCAATGATTTCTGCTTCTTTCTCGTGGTACTTGGCATTGAGTACCTGATGGTTCAGACCTGCTTTGTTCAATGCCCTGGAGAGATGTTCTGAGGACTCAATAGACGCTGTGCCCACCAATACCGGGCGACCTTTAGCCGTTGTTGCTTTAATATCCTCAATAATGGCATCGTACTTTTCTCCAATGGTCAGATAGACCAGGTCGTTCATATCTTTACGTGCCATGGGCTTGTGCGTCGGGATGACCATAACATCCAGACCATAAATCTGCCGGAACTCAAACGCTTCTGTATCGGCAGTGCCCGTCATGCCGGCGAGAGTGGTGTAGTTTCTGAAATAATTCTGGAAGGTAGTTGATGCCAGCGTTTGGCTTTCTGACTGGATCTCCAGCCCTTCTTTGGCTTCAAGCGCCTGATGCAACCCCTCAGACAAGCGGCGCCCCGGCATGGTTCGACCGGTGTGCTCATCCACCAGCAACACTTCATTGCCCTGGACAATATACTCAACATTACGGCTAAACAGGACATGGGCCTTCAGGGCAGCATTGACATGATGCAACAGGTTCAGGTTATGGGAAGAGTAGAGATTCTCGCCTTCAGGTAGCTTGTCCGCCTTCTGCAGCAGCTCTTCAATATACTGGTGCCCATCTTCTGTCAGTTCTACCTGCCGGCTTTTTTCATCGATGGTATAATGACCCGGTGTTTTCACTTCACCTTCAGTGTCCTCAATCTGGCGCGTAAGACCGGGCACCAGCTTGTTCATTTCACGATACAGCTCTGAAGAGTCTTCTGCTGGTCCCGAAATGATCAAAGGTGTTCGTGCTTCGTCAATAAGGATAGAATCCACTTCATCAACAATGGCAAAGTACAGCTCGCGCTGGAATTTCTCTTCCTTGCGAAAGGCCATATTGTCACGCAGATAGTCAAAACCAAATTCATTATTGGTACCGTAGGTAATATCCGCATTGTAAGCTTCACGTTTTTCGTCGGAGTCTTGCTGGGGAACCACAACACCCACAGTCATATCAAGAAACTCATACAGCGGGCGCATCCAGTTCGCATCCCGGCGGGCCAGATAGTCATTGACCGTTACAACATGCACGCCCTTGCCAGGGATTGCCGCAAGGTAGGCGGCCAGGGTCGCCACCAGGGTTTTACCCTCACCGGTTCGCATTTCAGCAATCTGGCCTTCATACAGGGTGATACCACCGATCATCTGGACATCAAAGTGACGCATGCCCATAACCCGGTTACCCGCTTCACGAACAACGGCAAATGCTTCTGGCAGGAGCGCCTCCATTGACTCCCCATTAGCAAATCGATCCTTGAATGCCTGTGTTTTGGCTTTTAGCGCCTCATCGCTGAGCGCGGCAGTTTCTTCTTCAAGGCCATTGATCGCCTTTACCAGTTTTCCCATCCTTTTTAGCTGCCGATCGTTGCGGCTGCCAACAATTTTTTTAACTAACGAAGCAAACATAGATTGGATATAGCCCCATACTCAGTTTCCAGGCTGTCTCTGATGCCGACTCATCTGGGACGTCGGGGCAGACACGCGCACGATAGCTCGGTATTCTATGATAATCACAAGAAAGTCTCACCCATATTAGCTCAGATGGGCAGAATAATACGGAATGGATTATTACTTTATCGTAAGTATAGAAACCGCCGTTGTAAAACATCCCTCTGGAGAATCCGTGATACAAACGGATAAACCGAATGTCAAAGCACGGTGACGGAACGAATAAAACCTGCGGTATACCCATTAACCTTGCAGGTGCTGTTTTTTCTTAAGACACACTCTCACCAGGAGCCTGTCGGACTTATGCTTTCGAGCATAAAATTCTGGCCGCGCTTTCTCGCGCTTTCTGGATTTTAGACAGAAATTGTCTTAAGTCCGACAGGCTCCTGGCAACCCTTAAAAATAAAGGGCTATAGCGGCTCTGGATCTGATATCCTGAACGCGTTTGAGTACCGTGTTGTCAGAAGAGGCTACAGGGTTATTCATAGGATCGATAAATGTACGTTGAGGGATCAACCTGCTTGCCATGCCTGAGTACTTCAATATGCACATGATTACCCGTTGAGCGTCCAGAACTGCCCATTGCCGCGATGGTCTGTCCCCGCTTGACAACCTCTCCCACTTTAACATTGACGGATGCATTATGGGCATAACGTGTCACATAACCATTGCCATGGTTAACTTCCACCAGCATTCCATAGCCCGCGCGATCGCTGGCAACAGTCACAACCCCTGCTGCCATGGCTAAAATCGGCGTTCCGCGCTTACCGGCAAAATCAACACCATTATGCCAGGCGGGCTTGCCGGTAAACGGGTCGGTACGGCGACCAAAACGAGACGATAACCAGCCCTTTTCCACAGGTTTACCGGCCACAAAAGCCTCCTTGAAATGTGCTCTGTTGGTCAGCAGGGACTCCAGCAGTTCCAGTTGTTGTGCACGACTGTCGATTTGTGCGCTTAACGCATCAATCGCGTCAAGTAATGCTGGCTTTGCGAACATACCCGCCATATCAACAAGCTCGGCAGGCCCGCCTGACGCCGGTGGTTCACTGAAATCAAACTCCCCATCATTAAGGCCAGCTTGGGCAACCAGACGCTCACCCAAGGCATCCAGACGCATCATTTGCCCCTGTAACTGGGCCAGACGCAGTGATAAGCTATCCAGTTGGCGCTCCATTTCCTGGCGCACAGAGAACAACCCCTGCTTATGGTGGGTCAGCTCCGCTTTCCAGCTCATCACCTCTTCTTCCGTAAGCAACGGGTCATCACCAGCGCTTAGCCAGAGGGTCATTCCCGCACCACCAATAGCAGCAATGGTCACCACCAGAGACCCGATAAGCAGAATCAGTGGCAGCCCGCCAAGCTGAAAGCTTCGGGCCGGTGAATGATCATTTTTTATAATGGTTATTTTCATGCAGTGTCCTTTGCTTTTGGACAACAAAAACGAGTAAAAGAGAAGAAGCGCTTTCTACCTCATCTACCCCATCTACCTCATTTACCCCATCTGACAAGGGCATGTGTCAAAACCTCAGTAACAACCCTAGCAATTAATTTATATTTTTTCTGCTGTCAAAAAATTAGCAACGCCTCTCACTCAAAGGAAGTTGCCTTTTAGCCCATACCCACAGCCCATTATTCGCAAAAGGAAAACAGAGAAAAAAGCCCATTCGGACAGCAAAGCAAACCCCAGGAGCCTGTTAATCAATAAAATGATCAAGGCAAGCCTGTGTTATAATCCCTTGCAACCGCTGCTGCTTTGCTCGTCAATTTGCCCTGACCTGCTGTTCAACCGGTCATGCTCGTTACGATGGGTATTGGTATAATGCGTTTTCCATTTGCTTTTAACCTCATTCAAGGATATGCGCATGACCAAAAGTGTCATTTGTGATATTGATGGCGTAATTCTGCATGACAACACCCTGGTACCAGGTGCAGATGCCTTCTTGCATGGTTTACTCGACAATGATGTCCCTTTGATCATGCTCACGAATTACCCGTCACAAACCCCTAAAGATCTGCAAAACCGCTTTGCCGCAGCGGGTATCAAAATTCCCGAGCGCTGCTTTTTTACCTCAGCTATGGCAACGGCCGAGTTTTTAAAACGTCAGGAAGGGCATAGGGCCTATATTGTCGGCGAGGGTGCCCTGGTCCATGAGCTGTACAATGCTGGCTTCGCGGTAACTGATATTAACCCTGATTTTGTTGTTGTCGGAGAAACCCGCAATTTTAACTGGAATATGATGCACACGGCAGCAAAGTTCGTGGCAGAAGGCGCCCGTTTTATTGCCACCAATCCTGATACTCATGGCCCGAGCTGGTCACCCGCCTGTGGTGCTCTGTGCGCGCCCATTGAGCGCATTACCGGCAAAAAACCGTTTTATGTGGGTAAGCCCAGTGCCTGGATTATTCGCGCGGCACTTAACCGCATGGGAGCTCACTCTGACAGTACCGTGATTGTTGGTGATAACCTGCGCACGGATATTCTGGCCGGTTTCCAGGCGGGGCTGGAAACCATTCTGGTGTTGTCCGGTGTGAGCCGTGAAGCCGATATAGAGACAGTACCTTTTAGCCCTAACCATGTGTTTAACTCTGTGGCCGATATCGACATTTTATAAGGGAATCAGGCGGTTTTTTCTTTGAATTCGCACAGGTCTTCAATAAGACAACGGCCACACTCCGGTTTGCGGGCTTTACAAACATAACGGCCATGGAGAATCAGCCAGTGGTGGGCATCCATCAGAAAGGCTTTGGGCACCAGCCGTATCAGCTTTTTTTCTACTTCCAGCACATTTTTGCCCGGGGCAATGCCTGTGCGGTTAGATACCCGGAAAATATGGGTATCCACCGCCATGGTGGGCTGATTAAAGGCGGTATTGAGCACCACATTTGCCGTTTTCCGGCCAACACCCGGCAAAGCTTCGAGGGCTTCACGGGTTCGTGGCACTTCACCGGCATGTTTATCCAGCAGTAACCGGCAGGTTTTGATGACATTCTCCGCCTTGCTGTTAAACAGGCCAATGGTTTTGATATAGCTTTTCAACCCTTCCACACCCAGGTCCAAAATGGCCTGCGGGGTGTTTGCCACCGGATAGAGTTTATCCGTGGCTTTATTCACGCCCACATCCGTCGCCTGAGCAGAGAGAATAACGGCGATCAGCAGCTCAAAAGCAGAGCTGTAATTGAGCTCAGTGGTCGGGCTGGGGTTCTGTGCCTGCAGACGCTGGAAGATCTCGGTGCGTTTGGTGAGGTTCATTGAAGGCGGTGATAACCTTTGATCGCTATAAAAAAATGACACCATAAAAGCTGTCGCCGGTGTCATTTTATGGCTATGCCCGTCGCCTTTCAACTCACGTGTCGCTATCGGTTGAAACGTGTACCCATACCGCGTAACGAGTCCTCGGTCACCGTTTCAGTGACATCCAAAGTAATACCACTGCTTGTCAGCTCATTAATGGGGTTACTATACCAGGTGTCGCCACAGGGATAACCATGCTCGCCACCTTGTGTCGAATTGGTTTTCGCATGAACATTCCAGACAACACCGTATTGTCCTAGCGTCTGGGAACGGTCAATGGTGACCAGCACGCCTTCTTTAAACCCTTTAATCAAACCCTTTAAGATCTGCCGTCCTTTATTTGAATTGGGCAGATAGTGGGAATACTTTTTATTTGTAATAGCGAGTTTTTTTCCGTCAAACTCCTCAGGGCCTTCAAAAACAAAATCTATTTTAATAACACCCCTCGAACCTTCTGGGTCCGCATCGGCAATATGTTGAAGGCGAGAATCCCGGGTTATCTCCCATTTCATGTTACCTTTGATGCATTCTGAAGGTGTTGCTTGCGCGGTCACACTTAATTCATGGGAAATACACTCTTCATGGTAAAGCTTACCCGCTTTTTCCCCGGCTGATACACGGACAACCTTATCAGGGTCTTCAGCAAAGGTAGCAGTGCAAACGGAACAGCTCTGCGCTTTATTTTCCACAACCTGTCTCTCGTTCAAGACAGTCCATTGAGGACTTGGGTTAGCTCGTTTGAAGCCGGTTAACCGGTCAGCGGCTGCTGAAGGGGCAGGGACTTGATGCTGTGCCCGTGCTTTTTCATCAAGGCGCATTTCACCTAATTGAGAGGTAAGGGATGCGTCACGGTGTCTTCTTCCAGCAGAAGTATCACTATCCCATGTATGGGTTGAACGCACGGGCTTTTCCTTCCCGGCGACGCTGCCTTCACTCGCCCTTCCCATCGACGGAGGCCGAACGAAAGAAGGGGCAGGGGGAGTCGCTGCCGGGGGGGCAAGGCCACAATATTTCAGTGTGGCTTTTGCGCTGGCTACCGTAGTCGAGTCCACATACTTGGTGCTCAAAACCAGATAGGCACCAGGGAATGACCAGGTTTTATTGGCCTGCCTGCCCTGTTCTTCCAGGAATTGTTTTACGTGATTCACCGCATCATGGAATGCTCTGACGGAGGTTGCCATATCAACGCCAAAAATACCGGCTGATACGGCCGGCGTAACCAGGGGCACGCCTAAATGATTTGCCTGGTTAATGGCTTGGGTATAACAGTTGGTGAGCTTCTCCAGTTGCATTTGTTTACCTTCTGCCGTTCTGGCATCTGGCCCAACAGCATGGACAATGCTTTTTGTTTGATGGGACTGATCCAGTTTATATGCATCGGTGATGAGTACGTCTCCTGAACGCAGTGATTTACCCAAACTCCCCAGTTTGTGGTTACACTCCTGAGTCATCTGTCGTCCTGCCTTATCTGCGATAATGGCGGCAATTCCTCCGGCATGGTGCATCGTGCTATTGGCTGCATTGACCAGCACGTGAGGCTGGTTAAACCGCTGCAGCCAATCAAATATCCCCTCTGGACAAACAACAAGGTTACAAGGACCCTTTTTAAGGGCGACATCAGGCACCACGGTGCTGCCCGCTTTGGCGGGACTCCCGATCTGGCTGGCAAAGGCGGACCCGGCAGCGCCTCGGCTCTCTGGCAGGCTTTGATTCCTGGCTGACCGAGATGACCGATCTACCTGATCTGACTGAGCTGACTTGGCTATTTTATACGCCTCATTAGCGAACTTGATATTGTCCCCTTCAAAAAGCTCTTCGTAAGGTATCGTGGCAACACGCTCGTTTTTCAGGGTGACAACCTCTCCATCAGAGGCATAAACGATCTTGTTTCCGTCATCGGTTTCGTCGGCAAGACCCAAAATTCTACGGCTATTTTCCCTTGCCTGGTGGCTGTAGCCCGCGCCGGCAGATTTAACATAGCCTCTGGCACCCTCTCCCTTTGACAGGCCGGGTTCCTCAACTTGCCTGACTGACCTGGAACTTAAGTCTGTTTTGACTGCCTCATAAGCGTTTTTGGCATACTCCAAATTATTACCTGTGCGGAGTTGTTTAAAAGGGATAGTCGCAACCTGACGATTGCCTTTTAGCGTGATAATCTCTCCTTCTTCAGTATGAAGGATCTGGTTGCCATGATCCGTCGCACCGGCTGCGGCAAGCGCAAGGATAAAGCCTTGTATCTGTGATGAAACCATAGTGTTCTCCTAAAAGCTGGGGTTCTATTTTCCAGGCAATAATCTTAGCTAATCTAGGAGAACAGACTATTGGCCACAAAGGTGGTTCATTGCCTGGCGGAGAATGTCAGCAAAGCTAACAATAAACGGTTATTTTGCTCACATTGATAACACTTCAGGCAATATTACCTGTTACCCGCACCCGTTTGCCGCGTGGCATTCTCGCCGCTGGAACAGGGTGTTGTTTTTGCGCCAGGCGATTATCCAGCCAATTCTTCAAGGCGATCAAAAAACCCATAAAAACAAACGCGCCCGGCGGTAAAATAGCAAAAAGAAACGGCTTGTAGTCACTAAAGACACGAATAGTCCAGTCCACGGCCACCGGCCCTAGCAGTAAATGCATATTGGCAAACAGTGTCCCCTGTCCCACCAGCTCTCGCAGCGCACCGAGCAATAGCAGCACAATAGCAAAGCCTGCGCCCATCATCAGGCCATCCAGTGCCGCAAGGTGCACCGGGTTTTTGGCAGCAAAGCCCTCAGCACGGCCCAGAATAATACAGTTGGTAACAATCAGCGGAATAAATATCCCGAGGATTTTATACAGCTCGTAAGTGTAAGCCTGCATCAACAGTTCAATACAGGTGGTCAAGGCAGCAATAATCATCACAAACACCGGCAGGCGAATAGCATTGCTGATCTGATGACGAGTCAGTGAAACCACCACATTAGACCCTGTTACAACCAGCAAGGTGGCTATGCCTAACCCCAGGGCGTTGACCACCGAGGCAGACACACCCAGCAACGGACACAAGCCCAGTAATTGCGCCAGTGCCGGGTTGTTCTTCCAGAGACCTTGCTGAGCGATGTCTGTGGGCTTGCTACGGGCAATAATCGTGTTACTCATGGCTAGTATCCTGTTCCATCGCCTAGGAGCTGCTCACGATGAGCTTTGAAGTATTCGAGCGTTCGATACACAGAAGAGACTACCGCACGCGGGGTAATGGTTGCGCCGGTGAATTGATCAAACTGCCCACCGTCTTTTTTTACTGCCCAGCCGTCAGTGGTAGGATTCAACAGGGACTTCCCGGTAAAGCTGAAGATCCAGGGCGATACTTTCGTATCAATTTTATCCCCCAGTCCCGGCGTTTCCTTATGGGAAACTACCCTTACCCCTGCCACAGTGCCATTACGACGAATACCTACCAGTAGATCAATACGGCCATTGTAACCATCCGGTGCCGTCGCATGGAGAATCACTGCCACCGCTTGCCCGTTTTTCAGGGCGATATAAGCCTTTTGGGGTTTTTTGGTTGACAGCAGTGATGATGGGGGCACTGTGACAGTGGTATCTTGCAGTCTGTTGTCATGGGTACTTTCAGGCAGGATTTCCATCAGGACTCTGGCTTCGTAGCGGCGGACCTGATCGGCAATACGGTCTTTCGTCAACACGTAGGTCAGTGCCGTCAGCCCGACCGTCACCAGGGAGAATAACCCCAGGCTGATACTGCTGCGGCTAATGACAGTCAGTAGCCCTTTCCCCGGGCTGTCTGTTGACGGCGGTGTGGTTTTACTCATTGACAAAATTCCCGGGCATTATCTATCTGGATTGAGGCAGCCCTTTTTTGGGTTTCTTATGCCCATAGGTACGTGGCTGTGTGTAATAATCAATGGTGGGCGCCGCCATATTCATTATCATCACGGCAAAGGCGACACCGTCTGGATAGCCACCCCAGGCGCGAATGATATACACGATCATTCCCACCCCTGCCCCAAAGATCAGTCGGCCTTTATTACTGGTGGCACCACTGACAGGGTCCGTCACAATAAAAAAGGCACCGAGCATGGTGGCCCCACTGAACAAATGAAACAGCGTCGGTCCATGGCTGTCAGAACCACTGCCACCGGAAAACAAAAAGGACATCACCACTAATGTCCCCAACATGCCCAAAGGCCCGTGCCAGGTGAACAACCGTTTGTGCAGCATCAACACGCCACCGAGTAAATAAGCCAGGTTGACCCATAACCAGCCACGCCCGGCAATACCCTCAAACACCGGATTGCTGGCCCACAGTTCCGCGAGCGTCAGGCTGTTATTTTCCCGCAGGACATCCAGCGGTGTTGCCATACTGACCGCATCAACATTGATTCCCTGACCCGCGGGAAAAATGCTTGTCACCGCTGAGATAAATCCACTGAAAGGTGACTCACCGGCTAAACTCCCGTCAATGCCCAAAGGGGGCATCCACCTCGTCATTTCCTGCGGGAAAGAAACCAGCAACACCACATAACCAAGCATGGCCGGATTAAAAGGGTTTTGCCCCAACCCACCGTACAGGTGTTTACCAATGATCACCGCAAACGAGGTACCAATCAGTGTTAACCACCAGGGAGAGAGCGGCGGTAATGACACCGCTAACAGCAATGCCGTGACAACCACGCTGCCATCGCTGAGAGTCAACCCTACAGGCCGTTTACGCAGCTTCAGGATAAGGGCCTCGCACCCCAGGGCGATCAGTGCGCACCAAAGCACATTAACCAGCGTACCCGAACCAAAAAACACCGTTTGGGCCATCACCCCCGGCACCGCCGCAAGCAATACCTGTTTCATTAGCTTTTGGGTGCGGTTTGCCCCTGCGGTATGGGGCGATGTTTGTCTGACCAGCGTCATTTGGCATTCCGTCGTGTTTCTGGTGTGCCTTCAAGGCTTGTTTCGCCGACGCCAGAGAGGGCCGCACTGTTTTTTTCTAGTGTCTCTACCTGCTCTCGCAACATGGCAACATCGGTTTTTATTTTATGGACACTGTCCAATGCCTGAGCCTCAGCCTGCGCCAGGGCGCGCTCGGTCTTTTTCAGCTGGGCTTTGGCCATGGACAACTGGATGTTAATGTCTTTCTGTTTGGCTGACCGTGTTTGTTTTCCTGCCTTATGAGCAGCGCCGTTGGCAACGGCTGCTTTTTTGGCCTTGGCGCGGGCAATAGCGGCCTGAACCGGGTCATCGGAAACCGTCTGTGGGGTTTTGTCCGGGTTGGCCGCTTTTTGTGCTTTTAATTTAGCCGCACGTTCGGCATTGGCTTTGCGGCGCGCTTCTTTTTCTGCCTGCTCCCGTGCCAGCCGCTCATGGCGGAACTCAAAGCGTTGTTTTGCCCGGTCTGATTTGGCGTGCCGGGTTTCCTGCTGACGAATAGTGTCCTTGGATGCCCGGTAATACTGCACCAGTGGAATAGAACTCGGGCAAACATAAGCACAGGCACCACACTCAATACAGTCAAACAAATTATGGTGTATCAGTTGCTCATGGTTTTGTGCCTGAGCGTACCAGAACAGTTGTTGCGGCAACAACTCACAGGGGCAGGCCCGCGCGCACAATCCACAGCGAATACACGGTTGCGCCGGGGGTGCCGGGGGGAACTCCGCTTCGGTGGCGGCAATAAAACAGTTACTGGTTTTAATGACAGGCGCCTCTTTGCTGTCGAGGCTAAATCCCATCATCGGGCCACCTAATACCAGATTGCGCAGGGCAGCCGGGCGTAAACCGGCAAAAGCCAGCAGCTCACTAATGGGAGTCCCAATCAGAACCTCGACATTTTGTGGATGGGCCAGGGCTTTACCGGTCACGGTAGTAACGCGTGAAATCAGGGGTCTTCCAAGCACCACAGCATCGTGCACAGCCGCCAGTGTCCCCACGTTATAACAGACAACCCCCATTTCTACGGAGCGGGAATCATGGGGAACTTCTTTGCCCGTCAGCAAATAGGTCAACCGCTGGGCATCGCCTGAAGGGTATTTGGTGGGGACAGTAACAACACGATAGGGTGTCCCGGTACAAGCCCTGTTCATGGCAGCAATGGCTTCGGGCTTGTTATCCTCAATACCAATCATCACCGTCCCGGGGGACAGCAGATGATCAATAATGGCAATACCCTCAACAATGACCCTTGCCCGTTCACGCATGAGCCTGTCGTCAGCAGTAATGTAAGGCTCACACTCGGCCCCGTTAACGATCAACGTGTGGATTTTCTTTTCGTTACGTGAAGCCATTTTGACAGCGGCAGGAAACCCTGCTCCCCCGAGCCCGACAACCCCGGCATCGTGGATACGCTCAATCAGCGTTTCAGCGTCACAGGCCAGATAGTCAGGACAAGGGCGCAAGTCAACCCACCGGTCAGCTCCGTCACTTTCAAGCACCAGGCAGGTTTCCATCAAGCCTGATGGATGAGGCACCTTGTGGGGCTCAATGGCTGTAATCGTTCCTGAAGTGGGCGCATGCGCCGGCGCGCTGACAAAGCTGCCTGCCCGTGCCAACATCTGCCCTTTCAGGACTTTTTCACCCACACTCACCAACGCTTGTGCCTGAGCGCCAGAATGCTGGTTCAGGGGTAAATAATACGTTGAACATAAAGGCATTGTGGCAATGGGACGCGCCGTGGACTGGCGCTTGTTTTCAGGCGGGTGAACACCACCGGGAAAAGGATAAATCAGTGTATTACTCATGCGACTTGCCCTTGTCCCTGGTGGGGCTTTTTATCGGTGGCAATCAATTGCCCGGTGGGCGTGGGTAGCTGCCACTGCCAGTTTGTGGGGGTCACTGCCAGTGGCACCATATCAATGCAATCCACCGGACAGGGCTCCACACATAAGTCGCAGCCGGTACATTCATCGGTAATGACGGTGTGCATCTGTTTGGCCGCGCCCAAAATAGCATCCACCGGGCAAGCTTGCAGACACTTGGTACAGCCAATGCAGTCATCTTCGCGAATCACCGCCACCATTGGCTGCTTTTCTTCACCGTGCTCAGCATCCAGAACAGGGGCTTCAACAGCCAATAAGTCAGCCAGGGCGTTAATAGTGGCCTGCCCGCCCGGAGGGCATTTATTAATGGCTTCACCCTGGGCAATGGCCCGTGCATAGGGCTTGCAGCCGGGATGACCGCACTGACCACACTGGGTCTGGGGTAGCAGCCCATTGATCTGATCAACAACGGGGTCACCTTCCACCTTAAAGTGGGCGCTGGCAAAGCCCAAAATGGCACCAAAGAGCAAGGAAAGTATCAGCAATGCCCACAAGGCGTTCAGCACGATGTCCATATGGTTTCAATCACTCCCTACAGCTTGACCAAACCGGTAAAACCCATAAAGGCCAGTGACATCAGTCCAGCGGTAATCATCCCGATGGCAGCGCCACGAAAAGGTGAAGGCACATCGGCAGCGACAATTCGCTCGCGCAAAGCTGAGAATAGCACCAGCACCATGGAAAACCCTGCTGCCGCAGAAAAACCGTAGGCAGCCGACGTCGCCAAAGAGGTATTCAACCGGTTAGCGTTCAACAGGGCAACCCCGAGCACCGCACAGTTACTGGTAATCAACGGCAGGAAAACCCCGAGAACCTTGTGGAGTAGTGGACTGAATTTTTTCACGGCCATTTCAGTGAACTGAACAACGACAGCAATCACCAAAATAAAGGTGATAGTTTTCAGAAATGTCAACTCAAGGGGCACAAGAATATAGGTGTAGGTGAGATAACTGCAAATGGAGGCCAGTGTCAGCACAAAGGTGACCGCCATGGACATGCCCATGGCTGATTCGAGCTTGTTCGACACCCCCATAAAAGGGCACAGCCCAAGAAATTGAACCAGCACAAAATTATTGACCAGTATGGCACTGACCATAATCAGAACCAGTTCGTTGATGTGTTCCATGGTACCCAAATCAGAAATGGCGCATACAGCAAGGCAAAGGCAGCCTCCTCAAGGTGGCTGCTAATTATAAAGGTTTTGAACGTTGACATCCTCCTCCAGCCAGGTCGCTGGAGGATTTCCATTACTGGAGCGTTACTTTCTTGCGAGTTTACGCGGGTTTCTGCTTCCACGTTACAGCCACGAGGAACTTACATTAACGCCACAGACTTTACTTCCCCCCTGCCCGAGGGTAGGTCTTCAACGACGGAAAGAATATTAGCAGAATGTTAGACGAAATTCACCTCCCGCCTGGCTCGGCGGGAGTACTCTTTCGGAAACGGATAAATAAAGGGCTTTTGTGGAGGTAAGTTAATGGGGTCTTTGGCCCTTGGGATACGATCCGAGATGGCCACCACAAATCAGACAGTGTTGGCTAGTGGTGCTAAGCCCTAATATCTATCCCTTTGAAAATGTGGTTTAATCCGCATCTCCAGTAAGACATAAGTAAGTGGCAGGGATGCAGTTGAACCA
>NZ_JAVLSP010000055.1:0-26047 GCF_031528575.1 Candidatus Sororendozoicomonas aggregata | reverse complement strand
AATAGTGGTTCTATTTGCTAAAAATTTCCGACTTTTTAGACCAATTTGCTGCCACCGCAGTAGGGCAGTCTATTCTCGGACAGCCTCCTAGATCAGGCTGTGGGTATTCTATAAAATCTGAAGGTGCGTACCGAATAAAATCCCCTGTGTCAGTACGCTTGATGGTATTGAAAGGAAAACAGATTGCTCTATAGTAGCTGGTATGACAAAAAATAGGCTAACAACACTGGACGAACACCACATGATTCGCATCCGGGATCGTATGGAACGCTTGTATATTTTGGCGGAAAGCCGGATGCAAAGGACGTTTTCACGCCCTGCACTGGAGATTACCCTGAAAGGGGAAACAGCCGGACAAGCCTGGCCCCATAAAAACCTGATCCGCCTTAACCCTGTCTTATACCTGGAAAACCAGGAGCACTACCTTAAACAAACAGTGGCCCACGAAATCGCCCACCTGATAGCGTATGAGCACTACGGCTCTGAAATAAGACCCCACGGCAGGGAATGGCAGTGGATTATGACCTGTATTTTTCAGTTGCCAGCCGAACGCTGCCACCAATACGACACAAGACGTTCATCTAGCCGGCCTTATCTATACCGGTGCTTCTGTCACGATAAGCATACCCCTCTCAGTGCTATCCGCCATAAACGCGCCCGAAGAGGGGTTGTGTATTTATGCGCGACCTGCCGTTGCCCATTAACCTTTGACAAGGCCAACCCCCTGTAAAAGCCGGTCTTAATCTTTTTAAAAGTGAAACGCACGCCACTTTTATTGGCGGCCTGGTATTGGCGGCCCGGCACATAAAAGAGGGTGAACAGCTTGCTGACGGCTGGCTCAAAACGTCTTAGTCTTTTTGTCATGCGCACTTGCGCAACAAAGCCTGCCAAAATTTTTCACACACAGTCCTCACAATGTGAAAGCATGGTCTATAGTAAGTCTCACGTAAAGAAACGTAAGTTAGTGAGAAGACCACACAATGAGCCAACAAGTCATAGTTACCCGATTAACGCCCCCTTTGCGCCACAGACTAGTCTCCCGCATATTCCTGTCATTTATTGTCTGTTTTGGGCTGCTAGCTATTGTCCCTGACACATCAGCCAACCCAAAAGAATTGATTCTGGAATTTGTGAACAAGCTTTCAGATATGCCCGATGAAAATCCGTCTATCTTTAATACACAATTTCTACACACAGTTTCCAAAGCATTTCCTGAACAGACAGTTCCACAACCAGATGGGCGCGTTAGCTGTCGCGATTACAAAGCAATACTCATTAAATTTGCCGCAACCTACACTGGCACAGTGAATGAAGAAAGACTCGAGACAGCAATAGCGCACATAGACTTCCTAACACCAAAAGCAGGCCCAAATACATGCGTAACAAAAATAAGCGGTACTAAAGCTCCACATGGTGGTAATACAGCCTCTCAACAAGGCCCTTGTCACCTGAAGCATTCTCTGGTTTACCGTTCCCGACAAAATCTCACGTCAAAAGCCACCAAATACCCCCTTGAGGCAGCGTTTAGCGCATTAAGGATGTTAAGCGATCCGGCACTGATCGAAATAAAAGAAAACCAATTTGAATGCAGTCCATTTAAGCTCTTCGACAATCTGATCAGACCCCAAATGCCTTGGAGTGAACAAACCGCTCTTGAATGGGAACAACTAATAACCTGCTATCCTCAACCATCAACAGCACAGGACGGGGTTAGTTTGTTACTTTCCATGGCTTTGGACTCATATGCCCCACAGACATTTAGCTGGGTAGATGCTCACAATTATGACAACAACGTTATGAATGTCAATTTACAGGACTATTCCGGTGATCTAGAGCAATCCATCAATAGTCACAGCCCCAGGGTTAGCGATTATGAAAAATTCAAGAACCTTATTGTTGCTATTGATCACCAAAGTCATTCTCCCTCCGATTCTCCGGTAGACGTCCCGGTAATAAATCTGACAGTACTCGATCTTAAAAGCGGCTATTATGTATACCTAGCAATGAAACCTGTTACGGTGGTGTTTGATAGCGTGGATCATACCGATCATGACGCTACTTCTTATACCGTACTGTCAGGCGACTCAATTCCACAAAAAGAAATCCAATCAGTCTCAAAGACCCATGCCATTTCCTTAGTGATTTTCGAAAAGGTAGTTTCCATTACCAGTGACGAAAGTTCTGAAGACGATTGTGGCAATGATTAAGACCTTTGGCAGTGAAACCTGTCAATGAATGTAAACGTTGTTGATCGAACTAATTCGCAGTAATTCAAAAGGGTTGAGGATGCTCCGGTTGTTAAAACGACCGGAGCGTCTGTCTTAACTACAGCTCCCTTCCCTTCCCGGCGGCAATCCGCATTCTCAAGGCGTTGAGTTTAATAAACCCTTCCGCGTCTTGCTGATTATAAGCGCCCGCGTCATCCTCAAAGGTCGCAACCGTTTCATCAAACAGTGACTGGTCAGACTCACGCCCAATAACAGAGACATTCCCTTTATAAAGTTTGACACGTACCCGCCCGTTCACGTACCGCTGACTGTAATCAATCATCTGTTGCAGCATTTTCCGCTCAGGCGAGAACCAATAACCGTTATAAATAATCCTGGCATATCGTGGCATTAGCTCATCTTTTAAGTGAGCCACTTCACGATCGAGGGTAATCGACTCAATGGCACGATGTGCTTTCAACATGATAGTTCCGCCTGGTGTTTCATAGCAGCCGCGGCTTTTCATACCCACAAACCGGTTTTCGACAATATCGGTTCGACCAACACCATGGGTGGCCCCTGCTTTATTCAACCACTCAAGCACCTGGGCTGGCGTTAATGCTTCGCCGTTAATGGCCACAATATCACCGCCCTGGTAGGTCAAGTCAAAAATCCCCCCCTGGTCCGGCGCCTGTTCGGGAGACGTTGTCCAGCGCCACATACTCTCTTCAGCAGCGGTCCAGGTATTTTCGAGCATATCGCCTTCGTAGGAAATATGCAGCATATTGGCATCCATGGAATAAGGTGATTTACCCTTTTTCTTTTCCACCGAAATGCCGTGGCGGTCACAGTACGCCAATAGTTTTTCCCGGGAATTCAAGTCCCAGGTACGCCAGGGGGCGATCACGCAGATAGACGGCATCAAGGCGTAAGCACCGAGTTCAAAACGCACCTGATCATTTCCTTTACCCGTGGCACCGTGGGCAATAGCATCTGCCCCCGTTTCTCTGGCAATTTCCACCAGGCGTTTGGCAATCAGCGGACGGGCAATGGAGGTACCTAGCAAGTATTCCCCCTCGTACACCGTATTGGCACGAAACATGGGGAATACATAATCACGCACAAACTCTTCACGAAGATCTTCTACATAGATTTCACTGATACCCATGGCCTGGGCTTTGGCCCGAGCCGGTTCAACCTCTTCCTGTTGCCCTAAATCTGCTGTGAAGGTGACCACCTCATAGCCCTGGTCTTCTTCCAACCACTTGGCTATAACGGAGGTATCCAGGCCACCAGAATAGGCCAGTACAACTTTTCGGACTGTTTTCATCGAAAGACTCCGATCCAATGAACATTTTGTCATTATTAAGCAACCTGCGAATGGCTACACTGGGAGCCTGTCGGACTTAAGACAATTTCGGCCTAAAATCCAGAAAGCGCGAGAAAGCGCGAAAAAGCGCGAAAAAGCGCGGCCAGAATTTCCGGTCAATTTGCTTAAATAGATCAACTATTCGCACAAATTGATCGAAAATTCTGACTCGCCCTACTGAATTTTATGCTCGAAAGCAGTCCGACAGGCCCCTGGCTTTTGGAGACATACCTGCTCACCAGCAACCAGCCATTGTACAAAAAGCACCTATCATATTACCCTGAATTTCGATACGATCGCAGTCCGGTTCAGGCCATTGCCCAGACAATTTCAGCCGGAAAAGGAAAACCAACTTCATGACCGACAGACTCACCCTCATACGTCCCGATGACTGGCACATCCACCTGCGCGACGGACAAGCACTGGCTGAAACGGTGGATTCAGCTTCCCGCGCATTCCATCGCGCCATCATCATGCCTAACCTGGTGCCTCCGGTATTAACGGCCGATGATGCCGCTGCTTATAAGTCTCGTATTGTTGAGCATATCCCTTCAGGACGGACGTTCACTCCGCTGATGACGTTGTATCTCACCGACAAAACGACACCTGCCATGATCAGCCAGGCTAAAACACAAGGTGATGTTGCTGCCCTCAAGCTCTACCCCGCAGGCGCTACTACTCATTCTGCCTCTGGCGTGACCAACATAGAACATATCTACCCGGCACTGGAGCAAATGGAAATCCGTGAATTACCGCTGTTAGTCCACGGTGAGGTCACTGACAGTCATATTGATATTTTTGATCGGGAAAAGGTCTTTATCGACCAACACCTTCGCCCACTGGTTGAGCGTTTCCCTCGCCTGAAGGTAGTGATGGAGCATATCACTACAGCCGATGCCGTCGCCTTTGTACAGGAAGCGGGTGACCATGTGGCGGCTACCATTACCGCCCATCATCTGCTGTACAATCGTAACCATCTGCTCGTCGGTGGGATTAAACCCCATTACTACTGTTTACCCATTCTCAAGCGCGACAGCCATCAACAAGCCCTGCTCAACGCAGCCACCAGCGGTGATCCGTCATTTTTCCTGGGTACCGACTCAGCCCCCCATACTCAGAATGCCAAAGAATCAGCCTGTGGCTGTGCCGGCTGTTATACTGCGCCCATTGCCATGGAGCTGTACGCGGAAGCATTTGACATGACCAATAGCCTCGATAAACTGGAGGGCTTTGCAAGCTTGTTTGGCCCGGATTTTTACCAGCGCCCCCGTAACACTGAGACAATCACCCTGATAAAGAAAGACTGGCAAATGAAAGAAACGATTGCCTTTGGTGAGAGCTGTGTTATTCCACTTAAGGCCGGTGAAACAGTTAACTGGCAACTGAAAGAAAACTAAGGAGACTCCGTGAGGGTTGATAATAACCACACCATGGCAGAACGCTTCAGAAGCTACCTGCCCGTCGTGGTGGACGTGGAAACCGGTGGTTTTAATGCTGCCACCGATGCGCTTTTGGAAATCGCCGCGTTGCCTATAGAAATGGATGAAGCAGGTTATCTCCACCCCGGTGAGATGATATCCTTTCATATTAAACCCTTTGAAGGCGCAAATATTGAGCCATCAGCCATTGAGTTTATTGGCGTAAATCCGTTTCACCCACTGCGCGTAGCTCACGAGGAGGAAGAAGCCCTTAGCAAAATCGCCCGGAGCGTGCGTAAGTCTGTCAAAGCTCAGGACTGTACCCGGGCTGTCCTGGTGGGTCATAACGCCGCTTTTGATTTAAGCTTTATCATGGCCGCGATGGAGCGCAACCATATCAAACGCAACCCGTTCCACCCATTCTCCTGCTTTGATACCGCAACGCTATCAGGCCTCGCCTATGGCCAAACGGTCCTGTCCAAGGCATGTGAAGTGTCCGGGGTTAACTTTGATAAGAATGAGGCACACTCAGCGCGGTATGACACCGAGAAAACAGCTGAGCTGTTTTGTAATATTGTCAACCGCTGGAAAGACCTGGGCGGATGGGGCTGACCCCACCCCTTTGAGCAGACGACATTTTGCCACCATCAGAGTCCGTAAGTCTTTTGCAGATAGTCAGACACACCATTGTCATTAGCAGACCCGATAACATCCAGTTCCGGTAAGCATGCGAGAAGACGCTTGTCCGCATTCCCCATTACCAGCCCTTTTCCTGCTGCCTTAAGCATGCCCGCATCGTTCATCCCATCACCAAAGACCATCGTCTCTTCAAAAGTATGCCCTTTCAGTTGGAGCACTTCTGCCAGGGCTTCCCCTTTACAGACACCAGGTGCCATCACTTCAAAACAGTAGGGTAAAGAGTAGGTCAGCGTTAATCGGTCACCGTAACGTGCCTCAATAGCAGCGGCTAACGGTTGAACCGCTTCATGGGTCTGTGCGATAAAAAAGATTTTCTGCGTGTTATGGGGACTCACTCCTTTCAGTGGTTGCTTGATATAACCAAAGCCTGAGTCCTTATGAAACGACAGAATTTCCGGGTCGTCCTCTTCCACAAACCAGGACTCCCCCTGATAGATATTTGTTCTGACCCGGCCTTTATAAGCGCTCGCCATAGTCACTAACGGCTGAACCAGTGAAGGGTCAATATTATGCTGAATAATCAGCTCGTCCGCAGGATTGTAAACGCGGGCACCATTGGCGGTAATCAGGTACATATCGATACCCAACAACGCCCTTATTGCCTTCACATCCTGATGGTGCCGGCCTGAGGCAATCACAAACCGGACCCCCCGATTACGCAGCTGACGAAACACATGCCGTGTGTGCTGAGTCAACTCATGGTTATCATTCAAAAGGGTTCCATCCAGATCAGATACAACAACAGGGTACATGCAGAGCCTCAGCAGCGTTAGTCTAGGAGCCTGTCGGACTTATGCTTTCGAGCATAAAATTCAGCAGGGCTGAGTCAGAATTTTCGATCAATTTGCGCGAATAGTTGACCTATTTAAGCCAATTGATCGGAAATTCTGGCCGCACTTTCTCGCACTTTCTGGATTTTAGGCCGAAACTGTCTTAAGCCCGACAGGCTCCTAGGAGCCTGACCGAGAATAGCGCCCGTAGCGAGGATTACGAGAAATTGAGGATAAAAATTTCTGCTTCTGAGGATAATAGTGGGGCTATTTGACGAAGAAGCAGGAATTTTTAGACCCATTTATCGCAACCGCAGTAGGGTAGTCTATTCTCGGTCAGGCTCCTAGGTCTTATTCAAAGTGGTCATAATAACGAAGGTCACAGGCGTGTCCAGTGGGGAAGATGGCAAGCACTCTAACAAAACCATCATCAAGGCGGGGACAACGTTGGTTACCCCCACCTTTTCAACCTTTTCAACCTTTTCAACCTTTTCAATCTTTTCAATCTTTTCAATCATTGCTTCAAGCAATTATCAAGGCTTTGGTTTATCAAACACAATAACGCCATCAACAACCGTGCCATGAATCGTTTCACCCGCGCTATACTGACCTGACAGTATGGCCTGCGCCAGGGGATTCTCAATACGCTGCTGGATCGCCCGTTTTAATGGACGAGCGCCGTATACAGGGTCAAAACCCGCTTCTGCCAGTAGTTTCATCACCTCTTCTGATAAGCTCAGACTTAACTCACTTTCTCCCAGGCGCTGACGCAACCGTGCCAGCTGGATGTCAGCAATCCCCTCAATTTGACCCGCTGATAAAGGATGGAAGACCACAAGTTCATCAATACGATTAACAAATTCAGGACGGAAGTGAGTCCCAACTACCGCCATTAATGTCTCTTTGACCTTTTCAAAACTTTCGCCCCGCATAGTTTGGATGACTTCTGAGCCCAGGTTTGACGTCATCACAATCACGGTATTGCGAAAATCCACGGTACGCCCCTGACCATCAGTTAAACGACCATCTTCCAGTACCTGCAGAAGAATATTGAATACATCAGGGTGCGCTTTTTCCACCTCGTCCATAAGTACCACAGAATAAGGTCTGCGACGAACAGCTTCAGTCAGATAACCGCCCTCTTCATAACCCACGTAGCCAGGAGGTGCGCCGAGCAAGCGAGCCACAGAATGCTTTTCCATAAACTCAGACATATCAACACGAACAATGGCATCTTCGGTATCAAAAAGAAATTCAGCCAACGTTTTACATAACTCGGTTTTACCAACCCCGGTGGGGCCTAGAAACATAAAAGAACCCTTGGGCCGATTGGGGTCTGACAAACCGGCCCGTGACCGACGGACAGCATTAGCCACAGCGACCACCGCCTCATCCTGTCCAATGACTCGCTGATGCAGCGCTTCTTCCATCCGTAGCAATTTATCCCGCTCACCTTCAAGCATCCTGGTCACAGGAATACCTGTCCATTTAGAGACAACCTCAGCAATTTCTTCGTCGCTCACTTTATTTCGCAGCAGCTGGTTGTCGGTTCCGCTGTGAGCAGTATCTTCATCCGCCTGCTTTAGCTGTTTTTCCAGCTCAGGCAGCCGACCATACTGAATCTCGGACATTTTCGCCAGATCACCGCTGCGGTTAGCCACTTCGAGCTCAATTAACAGTTTCTCTTTTTTTTCCCGCAGCTTTTGTGAGCCTTGCAAGACCGCTTTTTCAGATTTCCAGACTTCTTCGAGATCGGCATAGTCTTTTTCCAGATCAGCCACCTCATGATTCAAACGGGACAAACGCTCCTTTGAGGCATTATCCTGCTCTTTTTTCAACGCTTCCTGTTCAATTTTTAACTGAATCAGACGACGCTCGAGACGATCCATCACTTCAGGTTTGGAGTCCATTTCCATCCGAATACGACTGGCTGCCTCATCAATCAAATCAATGGCCTTATCGGGCAGCTGTCTGTCAGTGATATAACGCTGAGATAAACGCGCGGCGGCAACAATGGCGGGGTCAGTAATATCCACCCCGTGATGCACTTCATAACGCTCTTTTAACCCACGTAAAATCGCAATGGCATCTTCCTCTGTGGGTTCATCCACCAGCACTTTTTGAAAACGGCGCTCAAGGGCCGCGTCTTTTTCAATAAACTTGCGGTATTCGTCCAGTGTAGTGGCACCCACGCAGTGCAACTCTCCCCGTGCCAGTGCCGGCTTGAGCATATTACCGGCATCCATGGCACCATCAGCTTTTCCGGCACCGACCATGGTGTGAATTTCATCAATAAACAGAATAATCTGCCCTTCCTGCTTGGCCAGGTCATTCAATACGGCTTTTAATCGCTCTTCAAATTCACCCCGAAATTTCGCGCCGGCAATCAATGCGCCCATATCCAATGAAAGCAGCTTTTTGCCTTTAACCCCTTCGGGCACTTCACCATTAACAATGCGCTGAGCAAGACCTTCAACAATGGCCGTCTTGCCGACGCCGGGCTCACCCATCAAGACGGGGTTGTTTTTGGTTCGTCGCTGGAGCACCTGAACCGTACGACGAATTTCATCATCACGACCAATAACCGGATCCAGCTTACCCTGCTCCGCTCGCTCCGTCAGGTCAATGGCGTATTTAGCGAGGGCGTTACGAGTATCCTCTGAATTGGCGTCGTTGACCGCTTCACCACCACGAATATTTTTAATGGCCGTCTCCAGTGCCTGTTTGCTCACCCCCTGAGCATTAAGGGCTTCTCCCAGGGGGCCTTGGTCATCCATCATCACTAACAGCACAAGCTCACTGGAGATATACTGGTCTCCCGCTTTCTGGGCTTGTTTATCGGCCAGGTTCAGCAGTCGGATGAGTCCCTGAGACGGCTGAATATCCCCGGTAGGATGATTAATCACCGGCACCTGCTCCAGTATACGGTTGAGGGCCCGATACAACGTTTCACCATCAAACCCCACCTGCATCAGTAACGGTTTTACTGCCCCTCCCTGCTGGTCTAACAATGCCAGTAACAAATGCACCGGCTCCATGTGGTTATGATCTTTCCCCACGGCCAACGACTGCGCGTCCGCCAGTGCGGCCTGAAGCTTGCTGGTGAGTCGGTCTGCTCGCATCATTCTTTCTCCCGCCAATGGTCAATGGCTTTTTGTAGGACTTATGGGGGACAATATGGCGGCAACACTGATAATTTCAAGAACATGGGGCAACTTCGCATTTTTTAATGATAAAAACATCTGTAACGGAACATCAGGGTAAGAAAATGCTAATAAGCTGTTCATGCTCTTTTGTGAAAAGCGAAACCCATGGGAAAACCTGTCTGCTTTTCGATTCTCTAAGAACCCGGTGGGGCTATATAACGAAGAAAAATCCACAACAGGCAGCTTTTATCAGCCGTTGCAGCCCATAAAAATTGTGAACAACGTCTTATAGTCCTGTCGCGCCTATACGTATTTTCCCCGCACCGCTGACTGAGACATACCAACACCAAGCGCAGGCGTGAAATGACCGGAGGCTGGTATGTCCAGCACTGCTATTACAGGTTTTGAGCATTAAGTGGAAGGTTTTCATCCTTTACTTACTCCAACATCGCCGTTGACTTACGGAAAATACTTTCTGTTCATCTTTGTATATATACCTATAATGCGCCGGTCATCATTTTTCAGGTAGCCGTTTCTCATGCACATTTTAATGAGCCTTGTGGGGATTGCCGTCCTCCTGGGGATAGCCGTATTATTGTCAGACAACCGTCGGGCCATTCGGCTACGAACAGTGGGAGGAGCTTTCGCCATACAGTTTTTCCTTGGTGCATTTATTCTTTATGTGCCAGTGGGACAGGAGGTACTGGGTCAGGTTTCTAATGTTGTCAGTGGGGTGATCAACTACGCCAATACAGGGATTTCATTCGTGTTTGGTGAACTGGCCAACTTTGATAAAGTGGGCCTTGTGTTTGCGATTCATGTACTGCCAATAATTATCTTTTTCTCAGCACTGGTGGCCGTACTTTATTATTTCGGTATTATGCAGATAGTTGTTGCCGTGTTAGGTGGCGCGCTTCAAAAAGTATTGGGCACCAGTCGTACGGAATCCCTATCCGGCACAGCGAATGTATTTGTGGGTATGACCGAAGCGCCCCTGGTCGTTCGTCCTTACATTAAACATATGACACAGTCCGAACTGTTTGCCGTCATGGTGGGCGGCCTGGCTTCTGTTGCCGGTTCTGTCCTGGCCGGCTACGCGGCCATGGGGGTTGACCTGAAATTTTTGATTGCGGCCAGCTTTATGGCCGCACCCGGTGGCCTGTTGATGGCGAAAATTATCAAGCCTGAAACAGAAACGCCCACAGAAAAAAGCGTTGAGGGCGAAGACGAAGAAAAACCTGCCAATGTGATTGACGCTGCCGCCAGCGGCGCCTCTTCTGGTCTGAAGTTGGCTGCTAACATTGGTGCCATGCTACTGGCCTTTATCGGTCTTATCAATTTGCTTAATGCTATTCTTGGCGCGACCGGTGGCTGGTTTGGGTACCCTGAACTGACCATGCAATTGATCCTGGGCTATATTTTCAGCCCCCTGGCCTTCCTGATTGGTATACCCTGGAGTGAGGCCGTCACCGCCGGTAGTTTTATTGGTCAGAAGCTGATCCTTAACGAGTTTGTGGCCTTTATGGACTTTGCCAACTATATTGATGTGGCAAAGGCTTCTGAGGCAGGGGTGCAGGTGATCTCCGAGCACAGCCGCGCGATTATTACTTTTGCCTTGTGCGGCTTTGCTAACTTTACGTCTATCGCGATGCTGCTCGGCGGTTTGGGCATGATGGCGCCCAACCGTCGCCCGGACATTGCCCGTATGGGAATGAAGGCAGTTGCGGCCGGTACCTTATCCAACCTGATGAGCGCTACCATGGCGGGTTTATTCCTGGCCTTATAGCCAGAATTTTTTTGAGCGCCAATAAAAAACCATGGTATTTACTGTGGTTTTTTTGTAAGAAGCTGTTCATGAACGTTTGTGAACAGCTTTCTGGCTAGCCCTCAGGCTCTGTTGATTTAAGGTTCAACGCGCTGTGGAGAGTAATAGCATGCTAGCTGTCAGCCACAGAAGTATGGCTTTATGCATTATTGGGCTGGTGTGTTTCCTCCACCTGCTAATTGCTCCTCTGGTGCCCCTGGGCGTTGATGAAGCCCACTATGCCCTTTATGCCCGTCATCTGGCGCTGAGTTATTTTGACCATCCACCCATGGTAGGCTGGCTCCAAAAGCTGGTAGCGCCATTAGGCTACCATGTCTTTTCTCTGCGACTGATACCCACGATTCTCCTTGCGGTTATTAGCCTGCAGGTATTTCGATTAACCCCTTTGTTGTTTCCTGAAGGGCCAAAATGCCAGGCACTGGCAGCCGTATTGATTACCAATGGCGCGCCTGTATTGCAGCTGATGGGCTGGGGACTGGTGCCCGATCTGCCATTGATTCTATTGGCATTACTGGCGCTGGAGTTAACGTTAAAAATCAGCCAGTACAACCGGTTAACACACTGGCTGTTATTAGGCGTTGTCTACGGTTTGGCGGGCCTCACTAAATACACTGCCATTTTCCTACCTTTAGGATTGGCCGTCTTTTTATGGCAGCAGCAGGGGCTGCGCTGGTTGTATCAGATAAAACCCTGGGTAGCCCTTGTGCCAGCTTTGGTGTTGATTGCACCGGTATTGATCTGGAACAGCCAGCACCAATGGATTTCATTTACCTATCAACTGAACCACGCGCGAGGTGGCAGCTGGCAACTGAAAAATACCCTCGCCATGCAGGGACTGCAGGTGGTGTGCTACTCGTTAGTAGCGTATGTTGCAGGCATTGTTGCTTCCGTGTTTGCCCTGAAACAACCACGAGGACCGCACTGGCTGGTCATCTGGAGTGCCTGGCCTTTTTTGCTGGTGACAAACTGGTCGGCGGGCAACGGCGGGCTGATGCTTAACTGGTCGGCACTGGGCTGGGCATTGCTAGCACCGTTAACGGCACACTGGCTTTGCCTTTGCTGGCAACGGCCCTGGGTCAGGGGGTTAAGCATTGTTTCAGGCGCGTTGTCCGCAAGCCTGATTGCTTTTATTTTTTTCTTTTTGGCCGTGCAACCCTTGTCATGGTTCCCGTTTATGAAACCTGTGGTACGTGATGTCGTAGGGTGGCAGCAAGCCGCGCGGAAAGCATCGGACTTACTGGCTACCATGGGTGAAGCCGCCAATGGCAGAAAACCGATGTTGCTGGTGACAAACTGGAGCCGCGCCAGCCGTATTGCCTGGTACGCGTACCCGTTACCTGTTCAGGTTATTTCTGACAGGGCATCACAGTTTTCTTTGTGGTTTGGGAGTCCTGATCGCCATAGTCGGGGAATTTTAATCCGGGACAATGAGCATGGGCCTGCTTCAGAGGTTTATGAAAAAAACGGCATCACCTGCCAGCGGGTGGCAGAGCAGCAGGCAACCCTGGATGGGATAGTGGTCAACACATTTCACTTTTACCGGTGTGAGCCAGATGTTCACCAAAAAGCGGCTGATATTCATTAAAAATACCGCGCGTCAGACTGCCATTGCCTGATTTGGCAATGTGGTATTAGGCGGCAATCTTCTAACTCAAAAAATGACGCCCCAATCAGAACGCGTCAATTTCTCTAAAAATGATGCTACCATGAGCGCCAACGACTTTTTGTGATTGTTTTGTGATTGAAGGGGTTAACGCATAAAGCCCTTTGCTATTCTCCCCCGGAAAACCGCATGATCAGATCATCAGACCCTCACCTCAAGAGTGTGTTATCAACCTCCTTGAAACATGACCCTGAACATCTTGATTCATACTGACCTTCATGGCAAAAATCAGCCTGGCGCGCAACTTGAGTGATCTTGTGATGGGCTACAGAGATGATTTTTATATTGCTGAAAATATTATTGGATATACGGGTACTGCTACGTTACACCCGACAGTCTATTTTAAATACCAGTATTTATTTGGACATATTACTCAAAATCATAGAAACCCCCAAAATATCGGTCGTACCGTTGTTTATTGGGCAACTGATTATTGTGCTATGAATTATTCCAAAGAGATAACTGACCCGGCCATTTTGGAAAAACTTACACCCAGAACAACAGAGAATGGTCGTATGTTTGAATTTTATCATGGGGAGGTTCGGCACAAAAGCAGAGACCAATTTATTCCTGTACAAAACCTGAATACAACACTCAGTTCACAACTTTTTATAGCGATACACAGCTATCCCCGTATGAAAATAAAAGACATCAAATGTTGTATTGAATTATACCGCAGGTCTTGTTCTGATAAGACCTTCTTTTCTTCTCGTGTAACACCCTACTTCGATTACAGAGAGGTGGAAGATTTAAAACGTGATATTGAGTACTCATGTGAAGGTGAGAATATGTATGAGTGGTTAGCTCGCCATAGCTAAGAGCCTGTCGGACTTATGCTTTCAAGCATAAGTCCGACAGGCTCCTGGGGCCGTTCACAAGTGAGTATATCCAGCAATTTTGCCAAAGCGTATCCTCAGGACTTGCCAGTGAGGTCAGACACTGGCCTTGTACATGCTCTTTTGTGAACGACGAAACCCATGGGCGTCCTGCCTGAAAAAGCAAATGAATGCCGCAAAGCATTGACAATACCCTCCGCGATACCGATTATCTTGACCCGCAATGACAATAGTCTGTTGCATGGCGCTCACGTCAAAATGAGTACACGGGCTTACTTTAGGGGGATCTCTATGAAGATATAACCAGTGAAATATAGCCCTGCTTCGCTATTTTAACCCAGTGGGGGCTGACAGGTCAGGGCTGATTGGCGAAGACCCTGATGATATTCCCACTAATCTGATACCCTATATTTCTCAGGTTGCCATTGGTAGACTCCCCCGGCTGAAGGTATTTGGCAACGACTACCCAACGCAAGACGGTACGGGAGTTCGAGACTATATTCATGTCGTCGATCTGGCACGGGGTCATATCAAGGCCCTTGAAAAGCTTGTCAATACACCACCGCAGTGCCATGTGTGGAATTTGGGCGTCGGCAGGGGCTATAGTGTGCTGGAAATGGTCAAAGCGTTTGAAAAGGCTTCAGGGCGTCCGGTGCCCTACGAGGTTGTCCAGCGCCGCCCCGGTGATATCGCTGCCTGTTATGCGGACCCGGAAAAAGCACAGCGTGAACTGAGCTGGAAAGCGGCGCGCGGCCTGGATGACATGATGATGGACACCTGGCGCTGGCAATCAGAAACCCCGGATGGTTACCCAGACTGATCATTCTGGTGGCTGTGTTCTCTCGATAGACCGCCACAAACCGCCTTAAACAGCGATGTTAAAACCGTTTTTACAACCATTCACTGTCTTGAAGTCACCACAAAATTATCAGGACACAAATTATCAGGACAGGCTTAAAGAGAGCACCATGATTACGAAATGCTTATTTCCTGCCGCTGGCTATGGCACACGCTTTTTGCCAGCCACCAAGTCCATGCCCAAAGAAATGATGCCAGTGGTCAACAAGCCTTTGATCGAATACGGCGTTGAAGAGGCCCGTGACGCGGGTATGAATGAGATCTGCCTGGTCACCGGTCGGGGGAAACGTGCGCTGGAAGATCATTTCGATACAAACTTTGAACTAGAAAGCCAGATCAGCGGTAGTGGCAAAGAAGCCCTGTTGACAGACATTCGCGCTCTGATCAATGACTGCACTTTCTCCCATACCCGCCAGATGGAAATGAAAGGCCTCGGTCACGCTATCTTGACCGGCCAGACACTGATAGGCGATCAACCCTTTGCCGTCGTGCTGGCTGATGACCTGTGCGTGAACCCGGAAGGACCGGGCGTACTCAGCCAAATGGCAGCACTGTATCGTCAGTTCCGCTGCTCCATTGTTGCTGTTGCGCAAGTGCCCGAGGACGAGGTCCATAAATACGGTGTGATTGCCGGAACGGAGATCCGTGATGATATTCTGCGTGTCGTGGATATGGTGGAGAAGCCAAAGAATGAAGAAGCACCCAGCAACCTTGCCATTATTGGCCGCTATATCCTAACCCCCGATATTTTTAGCTTGATTGCCGATACAGAGCCGGGCAAAGGCGGTGAAATCCAGATCACCGACGCGTTGATGAAACAGGCCAGAGAAGGCTGCGTTCTGGCGTATAAGTTCAAGGGCAGGCGGTTTGACTGTGGCAGTGTTGAAGGTTTTATTGAGGCCACTAATTATTGCTACGATAACCTGTATAAACCCGTATAATAGGAGCCTGTCGGACTTAAGCTCGAAAGCGTAAGTCCGACAGGCTCCTAGCTGCCGTGACAGTTGTTCTCACGGCAATACCACCTCACAAAACCCAGTGTTATCAATATGGTTAAAAACCCTTTGCTGCTGTTCTCCAAAGGCATCGCCATGGGCTCAGCAGATGTTGTCCCCGGTGTATCTGGCGGCACTATTGCTTTTATTACCGGTATTTATGATGAACTGTTGGACAGTATAAAAAAACTGGGGCCTGCCGCATTAAAAGTCTGGTTTAAAGAAGGCTTTTTTGCCTTTTGGCACTTTATTAACGGGCCTTTCCTGCTGACTCTGGGCTGTGGCATTTTGTTAAGCCTGTTCTCACTGGCCAAGCTGATCAACTGGTTGCTGGTTACTTATCCTATTCCGTTATGGTCCTTTTTTATGGGGCTGATTCTTGTCTCGGTATGGCATATGCTGCGCCAGACGCCCAGCATCAATGTCTGTTCACTGGGAGCCCTGGCAGTAGGTGCCGTGTTTGCCTGGTGGTTTTCCGGCATGTCAGCCATGCAAGTGGAGCAGCTGAGACTGATAACCTTTTTTGTTTGCGGCGCAATTGCTATTTGTGCCATGATCCTGCCGGGTATTTCCGGCAGTTTCTTATTGCTGCTACTGGGTGTCTACGAGCCTGTCCTCAATGCGGTCAGTACCATTAACCTGCCGGTACTGGGTGTTTTTGCTGCCGGGTGTATGACTGGCCTGATGTTATTCTCCCGTCTGCTGAGCTGGTTACTGACCCACGCGCGCAATGCCACATTTGGCCTGTTAACCGGGATGATGCTGGGTTCAGTGAATAAGCTATGGCCCTGGAAGCAACCGGCTACAGACACCCTGGTCAATATCCTGCCAACAACTTACCAGGAAATGACCGGTGAACCCTCTCAGCTTGCCATTGCCGCTATTATGGCGCTGCTTGCTATCACCTTTGTCCTCACCATTGAATGGATTGCGGAACGCTAACATGGATCTACTTCATATCATCGTGCTGGCGGTTCTTCAGGGTCTTACGGAATTTCTGCCTGTCTCCAGCTCAGGTCATTTGATCCTCCCAGCTCAGCTGCTGGGCTGGCAGGATCAAGGTCTGGCTTTTGACGTAGCCATTCATATGGGTACCCTGACAGCCGTCATAGCGTATTTCAGGCAAGACATTGCCTTGTTAATCCGAGACTGGGCTGGCTCACTGACAGGTAAAAGAAAAACCCCCCATAGCCGTATGGCCTGGTTTGTCGGTTTTGCCACAATACCAGCAATCGCCTTTGGCCTGTATATCAAAAAAACCGGGGTTGATGATGACCTTCGAACCCTGGCGGTCATTACCGCCACCACCCTTATTTTTGGCGCGCTGCTGGGTGTCGCCGACCACTTTAGCAAGCGGACCGTGGCGCTCGATAAGATGACGTTCCGCCAGGCGATGGTCATTGGCTTTGCCCAGGCGCTGTCGCTGATTCCAGGGACTTCACGCTCAGGGATTACCATGACCGCAGCACTCATGCTGGGCTTTACCCGGGAAGCTGCCGCCCGTTTTTCTTTTCTACTGTCAATCCCTGTCATTCTTGGTGCCGGTACTTTACTGACGGTGGATCTGTTCAGCTCCCCTGTACCTGTTGACTGGGGCGCTATGACTATTGGCGCGCTTATTTCCGGTATCAGCGCCATGGGGTGCATTCACCTATTTCTTGGCATTATCAACCGTATGGGACTGATGCCTTTTGTCATCTACCGCCTGGCACTGGGGCTGGTGCTACTATTGTTCTTACTATGAGGCACTTTATTTGGACGAGTTAATGAGTCAGCTACTGGCCATTCCCCCATTGTGGTTGCAACTGGCGTTCTTTACGGCGGCTGCTTTTGCCCTGTTTATGGCACTGATCCCCGGGCAGGCTGATCCCATGCGCTTTATGAACGACAAACTCACCCATGCCCTTACCTTTATTGTGCTGTGTGCCATGGCAGATAGGGCTTTTCCTGCCGTGGCGCTTGCCTGGAAGTTTTCAGCATTATTCGTGTTCGGCGTCTTTATTGAAATCTGCCAGAAAATGACCGGGTACCGAAAATTCAGTGTTGGCGATATTATCGCCAATGCCGTGGGAATGACGACTTACTGGGTTATTACTTTACTTATTTGACGGCCACCAAAGATACCTTCGAGCCTGTCGGACTTATGCTTTCGAGCATAAGTCCGACAGGCTCCTAGACCTCTGTTGTCGTAGCTGCTAAATTGCCAGCCTTTTCTTTGTTTTCTTTGTTTTCTTTGAGAGTTTTACGATTTATGACACGTTTTGCTGCCAGCGTTCAGTATGATGGTGCTTCTTACCATGGCTGGCAACGGCTGAAATCAGGTTTGCCAACGGTACAGGCGGCAGTGGAGAAAGCCCTTTCGACAGTGGCAAACCACCAGATCAGTGTCGTGTGTGCGGGGCGTACCGATGCCGGCGTCCATGGGTGTAACCAGATTATTCATTTTGATACGGAAGCTGAGCGCAGTGAGCGAGGTTGGGTCTACGGCGCTAATTCCAACTTGCCCGATACTGTGACGCTAAACTGGGTAACGCCCGTACCAGAAGACTTCCATGCTCGCTTTTCCGCCCTGTGGCGTCGTTATCGCTATGTGATTTACAATCATCCCATTCGCCCGGCGCATCTGCCTAAGGGCGTTACCTGGAATTACCGCCCGTTGGACGTCTCCCGTATGCGGCGGGCCATAGGATACCTGGTGGGTGAACATAACTTCAACGCCTACCGGGCAGTACAATGCCAGGCAAAAAATCCGGTTCGAAACGTCTCTCACCTGCGTATCAGCCAACACGGCCATTTGCTGGTGATGGATATTCAGGCCAATGCCTTTTTACACCATATGGTACGCAATATTGCCGGCGTCCTGATGACCATTGGTTGTGGTAAGCGGGAACCTGAGTGGGCCAAAATAGTATTGAATAGCCGCGACCGCCGAGAAGGAGGAGTAACGGCAGCACCGTGGGGGTTATACCTTGTCGATGTGGGATATCCTGAAACATTTGCCCTGCCTTCAAGGAGTCTTGGGCCACACTTTATCAGTGCCATATCAGTGCCATAAAACAGCTCCCATTGAGAGATCAGGTTCCCAGCCCAACATAGTGAGATCATAAAGTGGATAAAGTGGATAAAGTGGAAGCTGACATTGATATTTACGCTCACCCACACATCTGGCCCACTACCGGGGTTTCAAAGGCTCAATAGCTAATGATAATAAAGCCAGGAGCCTGTCGGACTTAAGACAATGTCGGCCTGAAATCAAGAAAGTGCGATGGGTATTATCGCACGTTACAACTTCAACCAACTCAATGCCTTCTCAATGGTTTTGGCGGCGATACCCGCCTCCTTCATGGCACTTTTTATGGTCTTGGAACCAAAACCCGCTTTTTTCATTATTTTGGCAATATCCTTATGACCTTTTTTCCACAGGTCACTGGCTTTGAGCATTTTGGCAATATCACCGGATGAAAAGCCTGCTCCCTTAAGGAGTTTAGCAGCGGTTTGTGAACTGATTTTCAGGGTGTTTTTCATGACGTTAGAGACATCTTTCACCGGAAAGCCCGCGCCTTTTAACAGTTTTACCACAGCCTGGTCACTTTGCCCCAACCCTTTCATGGCGCGGCCAATAGCATGGGCATTCACCCCTGCCGATTTCAGGCTTTTGGCAATACTGGCCGGGTTGGCCCTGGCAACATGCTTTAAGGTGTTGGCTACGGTGTTAGCATCGTGCCCGACACCTTTGAGGGTTTTGGCCATAGAAGCGCCTGAGCTGCCGTAGGCACCTTTAAGCATTGAGCCAATAGCATCGGCACTGTGACCTGTGTTTTTCAACAGTTTGGCCGCCTGGGTTTCAGTCTGTTTATAGGTCTTGCGGGCAACCTTACCGATGTCGTTTGGTTTGATACCCACTTCACCTAACAACTTAACAGCTTCCTGGGCGCTGGTATTAAAGCCTGATTTTAATTCGCTGCCAATCTGCTCAGCGGTTCTGCCCATTTTATGGAGCAGACGCGTGGCTTCTCTGGCAGTCTTTTTATAACCGGTGTTCAGGGCCTTACCCACTGTGCCGGCAGCTTTGCTTATTTCAACCACGCCTTTGTCCAGGGCTTCCAGCCATTCTTCTGCGGTGTCGTACAACGTGGTGACGGCATGCTTAATTTCATTGAGCGCCTGTTTGCCCAACTGCTCAATGTGGGCGTTGTTGGCATCGGCTTCAGCAGTAAAGCTGAAATGGCTTCCGGCAAAATGGAATGAGGCATCGAGTTCCACATAGGCTTTGTTATTTTGATAGCCTATCTCGGTATCGGCGTTCACCGAGGTGCTGACCTTGACTTTACCCAGGTCGGTTTTTACGGCTAATAACCTGGCCAGGTCGAACTTGCCACTGAGACTAAAGTTAATGGCACCACTGAGGAACATATCGGTGGGTGAACCCAGGGAGCCGGCAATTTTCCAATCAAGGTCATAACGGGCTTTGATGAAGGATTCTTTCAGGGTGATGGTGGTAGCGGATGCCACAATAATATCCACCCCTTTAGTGGTGATATTGGCCAGTGTCGCTGACTCCTGCCCCAATAATCGTAAACGCCCGCTTAAGGCGATATGGGGGTTGCGCAGTTCAGGGATCTCATGCTTTGGCCGTTTAAACGACGATAAACTTATAAGTGGACCGCGCTTGTTATCGTAATCGCTGAAACGGAAAAAGTTTTTATTGACAATTTGCAAAGGCTTATCCATATAGGAGGTGGCAGCGATCCCCTTGCGATCACTGATTTCAACCTGTGTTGCCCACCGTTCCCCAAGTATTTGCAGGCAACCTGAGAGAAAATAACCCTGAGTAAACGTCAGCTCACCCATTCTTGCACCTGAGGGCGCAATATACAGCTGGGGGGAAATGGCCACCTCCAGGGTGGAGCCTTTTAATACCACTGTATAATGTCGCATACCTTCGGCCATATCCGTCAGGCTCCAGATACGCCCCGGTTTTCGCGCCACAATCAGCAGTAACTGCTCACTACCGGACAACGCCACCTTCACCTTGGCAAAGGCCGCTGATACCGCCGCGTAATCTTTATTATCCAAGGCACTGACGGTGTTTTTGTCGATGGTGAAGGTGCGCACTGCCTTGAGTTTGACTGACTTAAAGGTCTTGTTGACTTCAGCGGGCAGCTTCACCACTTTGGCAAATTCACCGGTGATATCAGCGAGGGTCATCTGGCTGACCGAACCTGCCAGTACACTGTTTGCCGGGTTGGTTGAATCGGCAATCACGGCAATGGAGGAGCTGAACTTTTTGCTGTCAATTTGTGCCGCAATGCCGAGGCTAGGTATACCACCCCAGTTAATCCCCAGCGCCAGCCCCATATTACTGAGCTGAATATTCCCGAATTTAATCGTGCCCGTTGCCGAACCAGCAAAATACACCCCGGTGGGCAGCAGGCTCATGGCCATGGCAAAGTGAACGGGCTGTTTTTGAATGTTGACGGTCAGCTGCCCTGCCAGGAACAACGACACCTTGCCCTTTTCCAGCAGAAAACCCAACTGGGCTGCTAACGGATGTTTGCCCACCAGCCTGGTATTGATTGAGGTAAACAAGCGGGTGGCATCGGCCGGGTTGTCTGATACCTGTACAGTGACCTGTAATGTTGGCTCAAGCCCCAGAATCTGCTTGAGCAATTTCATCTCTTTGCGTTTGGTATCAAGCTGCCAGCAACCATGGGCATTAAACCCGGCCACTACACCACCGGCGGGCATGGGAATGGAGCTGGAACTCAGGCTCGGATTACTGAATGCGGCCATTTCCGGGAAAGTAAACGATGGGCTGGTAAAACTGGACACCAACAATGTCAACTCCGTCAGGGTGACAGCATCATCAATGACATTGAGGTCTTTCAGGCCGGGCAACCTGGATATTTTCGGCTCATTTAACACCAGACCCAGGGCAGTGCCCCATTGCCCTTGTTGCTTACCAATCCGCAAAGCCAGTGAACCCGTATTGGCCACTTCTGTGACCAACACAAAGGTATAATCGTTACCGGCTTTGTGAATTTGCACGGTGTTGTTCTCGAAATCCAGATCAAAGGATTTGGGGAGCTTTAACTCACCGGCGGTAAAGGTGCCTAACAATTCGTTAAGGCTGGTTTTGGGGATATAACTGTAAATCAGCACATCACCGGGTGTGTCGTAAGTCATGCTGAGGGAATAGTTGTGGTAGTTGACAGTACCACTGACCGAACCGCGAAAGCCCTGCTGCTTTTCATAGGCAACAAACATGGAAATGTCGTTTACCTGCAAGGTGGCAGGCCCAATGGGAATGGGGAGTGAGCCATCGTCGCCAGTCATTGCCATGGCCATGTTATAAGAATGACCGGGGGACACCCCCAGTCGTAAGGTGCTCACTGTCAGCTCCGCGGGTGCGGGAATACCCGGTGCGTAATGTGCCAATAACTGTCCAAGGGGGATAGTGCTGTCGGCATCCATTTGGGCATAGAGGGTAAAGTGATCCTTGGAATCCGCCGTGACACTACAGCCAACATCCCCCAGATCCATTCTGGCACTGAGTTTGGTGTTGATCGCGCGCGGATCGGCGCTTTTGGCGGTGGCGAAGGGGTTATCAATGGTAAAGACGCAACTGATGCCCGTCAGCTCAAACCGGTCAGGCCATATTTCCCAGTTCAGCTCTGGCATACCTATTTCAACGGTAATATTTTTAACGGTGATGGCCTTAAGGTTGCTGTAATCCACCCGTACGCTGAATCCGGTTAATGCCAGCTTGCCCAGTTTTTTCTCTATCTTTTGCAGCTCTGCGGGCAGATTGCCCATAAAGCCATCCTTTGTACCACTGAGGCCCGCCATTTCACTCAAGTTACCCAAAGAAAGCCCTTCACACTGGGCAATACTCAACCATTGTTCGATACCGGGTTCAAAGGGCAGAGTAATAGCCGTTTCCACAGTGGCAGAGGGAATCGCCATGGAACCGGAAAAAGCCTGCACAGGTTTGAAGGCAGGGTTGGTGGAGGGTATCACCCAGTCATCACTGATGGGGGTATAAACCATCAGACTATCAGCATCCAGTGTCAGGGTATTTTTACCTAAGCTGTCGTGTATATCGATGGCAATAGTGAGCAATATACCCGGCAGCCCAGCCTCAATCTGATCCTCCACATGCCAGGGGAACAGAAAGTTCTCCCCCGTATCCATAAATTGCGTGCGAAGTTGAGCGGTGGTTTCTCCCCGCGCCGGCAAGCGGATATGCCCTCGCACGGAAAGCTCTGTGGTCACTTTAAAGGCATTGGCAGCAATAGCCAGTGGCCCTTGTGGATGGATTTTCGCCAGAAAGTTAATGCCTTTTTTCAACGGTTGCTGTGACTGACTATCTTCTGTTTCGCAACTAGACGTCACAAAGGCGGCATTAAAAAAGGCAAAGTCGTCCAAAGGTACCCGTTCTTTCTGCCAGCTCTCGCCCGTCTCACGGTTGAACAGAATGGGCTGGGTTTCATCGGGGGTTTTGGGCAAATCAGGAAAACTTTTGGAAAAGCGCCAGTCGTTAGGACCAGGGTTAGCCGTTAATAGCTGATAACTGACCGTTAGCTGGAGTTGGTCGTTATCATCAAACCACGACTCAAGGCGAGTGTTAACATTGGGTACGTTAAGATAAGAACTCACGCCCGTTATCTCAATACGCCGGTTCTGCTCATCGTTTTTGGTCAGTTGAACCTGACTCAGATTCAAGGCGCGATCGTTGTAGCACAGCGTAAAAAAATCGGACAGGGTATCGGGAAAATCACCACGGCTTAAAGAAAGGGTTTTCCGGCTGATGTTATTACTTTTTATGGCAAACAGGGTTTGCAGAACGGCGAAATCCATGATTACTCCGGTTTATCATTCATTGTTACTTTAATTGTTACTTCAATTTGATGATTGAGCAGGTTTCACACCGCCTGCGGTAAATACATCGTTAAGCCCTGCTTGTATTTCACCCATTCTTTTTTATCCACTGTATCTGAAGGCTGCCAGTTGAGTGGGTGATCCGTATCAAAGGGGATATCGAGCTGAACATAAGGATTAGCCTGCCCCATTAAATCCTGTGTACTGGGCGTAAAAACCGCTTTTGCCTTGTCATCCCAGCGATCACAATCAGTGGGTATCTCATAACGGCTGACCACTCGCTGGTCCCAACGAATACCCGGGCCATGGTGACCATCACAGCGCATCACAACCCCACCTGGAACAGTGGCCGCGCATGTTGGCAGTAATGTACGACCACAACCAACAACCAGCTGAGCCGAGATATTCCCCGTTGTTTTTGGGTAACTCTTGAGCACGCCATGATCGCGACAAATTTCCACCCCCATTTTCACGCCACCAAAAGAAACCACATGATCTGAAAACGACGGCCAGAGGTCTTTTCGTCGCATAAACTCAGCCCGATCAAGCCAGTCACCGTCAAAATCAACACCGTCTATTTTTTCGCCGTTAGCGAGCCGCTGGGACGGCAAGCCGTCTATTCGCGAGGGCGTGTATTTATTAATCTTCTGTCCACCAATCAGCTCAACCCCGCCATTAATAACATAGGTGCAATTATGGTCGATCAAGACACGTTTCGTGGTATTTTCCAGATGATTGGTATCAAGGTATTGCTCGGTCCACATAATGGTACCGGGTATCACCAGCCAATGTTTCAGTGCCTCATTCTGGTCAATGGTCGTTTTTAGCACGTTAGCAATGGCCAGGTGCATCGCTTCGGTGTATGAATGTGGCTCTTCGGGAGGACGAAAATAGAATTCAGGTGCCACAAATAGATTAAGCACACCGTCTTTTTTTAAGTCTTTGCGGTGTCTTACCGTAGTAACGGCCAGCTCCAAAGCGGTTAAAAAGCGCTGTACCCGAACAAAAACATCCCCATCCCCTTTCACGGTCTTTAGGGCATTTTTAGACCCCAGCAGGTTCACCATAAAAATCGGAGGCTTGCCAGCGAGTACATTGTCGCTGTTAACAATACCGGCACCGACCTTCATATCCGGGTAAGCAGAGAAAATTTTCTTTTGATCACCATGGTCGAGCAATGGCCCGGCAGACAGGCCATACTCAACATTCCCTCCCTTGCTGAAACCGATAGTGGGCAAGTGATAAGCGATAAAGCGAATATGGGAATAACTCACGACGGGCCTCTCCAGTGTTACCGTTAGTGTTATTGTCAATAACTGGTGAGTGGGCAGTTTCGCTGTGAAGCTCCCTCACCAGGGCAAAAATGCTGATTACAACGGGAAACGGCTCAACCAGACATGCCGGTAAACAGGGGTATGGGCAATACGGGTTTTCAAAAAAAGCAATGGATAAAAAAACAGTAACCGGATGTTGAGCAGAGGGGGCTCAAAGCGTGTCAGTTGTTGCCAGGCACGAATGAACTGAATGAGCGGAAGTGTTTTGATACTTCCTTTACCACCAGAGCACATAAAAAAAGCCAGTGGCAAACCAATGACTGTTGCCAGGATCACCGTGCTCATCAAACTCGACATGATGGTATTACCTTTTTATTGTTGTGCGTGTATTAAGTCAGGCCCAGAATAGACCTGATCAGGTGTATTATCACTCAATCCCTGATGAGGTTCCTTGAAATTACGCGACTGAAATACCTTTTCAGCTTCTTCTTCAACTGACCACCATTGTCCAATGCCTTCAGTTAAACACATGTGTACTTTACAATACCCCAGAGGCACGCCATAAAGATAGGAGTCTGACCGAGAATAGACTGCGCTACCGCGGTTGCGATAAATTGGTCTGAAAATCCCTGTTTCTTCATCAAATAGCCCCGCTATTCTCCTCAGAAACAGAAATTTTTATCCTTAATTTCTCGCAATCCTCGCTAACCCGAATCGTTCATAAACTGCCCTGAGAATTGCGCGGAACCTTGCGGCTCTAAGGTATTTCGCGAAGGAGCGCCGTACCGGGGAGTACGGTCGACTGAGCAAAACTCCCCTAGGGCCGCAAGGAGCAAGCAAGGCCAGGAACATGTTTATGAAATATCCGGGCTAAGGGCTATTCTCGGACAGACTCCTAGCGCGGGGATGTAAGCGAGGCTTGCAAAGCGAGCCATTTGTTGTATTCTCTGTCTGTCAGGCGTTTCCAGCGATTACGCTACCTGACAGGAAAAGTAAAATACCTCCGCTTTCTGCCCGTGTATCTCAACAATCCGAAAGGCAGGGCAGATTGTCGAATAAGGCTTATTACCGCTACGGGTAAGGGATACGCCGCGATACCTCACCCC
>NZ_JAVLSP010000054.1:0-26221 GCF_031528575.1 Candidatus Sororendozoicomonas aggregata | reverse complement strand
GTTTTTTAATACCAGATTGGCCAAGCCATTTAAGTGGACTTACAAAGCTCGGCCATTGGTAGCATAGAGGGGATGGATATTAGAGCTTGGCACCACTAGAACAGTACAAGGGCCAGCAGCCCTGCGGCCAGGCCATAAAAGCACATAGGCAGTACCGTTTCGCGCAGGATTTTGCCTTCACTTTTCTCTAAACCTAACACTGTACATACCGCTACAATATTATTGATACACACCATATTGCCCAGTGAACCACCAACGGATTGCAAGGCGAGTATGGTGTATTTATCTAAACCGAGATTAAGGGCAATACTGTTTTGAATTGCGCCGAAAGTCAGGTTGGAAATGGTAGCGGAACCCGAAAAAAAGGAGCCCAGCGCGCCAAGGAAAGGTGCCAACAATCCCCAACTGTTACCGCTGACCTGAGCGAGTGCCTTACCAATGTGATTGACTGCTGAGGTTTCTCCGCCCATCATCATTAAGCTGACAAGGATGAGTGCACCAAACAAAGCCAGTGAGGGGAGCCTCATTCTTTGGTAAGTATATTTTAACGTGCCTGAAAACAGGCTGAGCGTCCCCCCGGACCAGATCATAGAGAATACCGATATGACTAAAAAGGGTAATATTGAAGGGACGTAAAGCAGGGCGTGTTGCCAGTTTTCACCGGTTCCCAGAATACCGTTCAGACTCAATACCAAAGAAGCGCTTACTGAAAATTCTCCCAGCACCCAAAGGGGGAAATTGACTGCCGGAGAGGTTGAGGTGAGCAGAGTTGACAGGCCAAGCTGAGGCACGCGGGTGATAATAAGCAGTAACAGCGTACCCCAAATCGGGAATGAGGCTCTGACGATATTTTTTACTCTTAATTTTGTGCTGGTTGGAAAGGTATAATTGTTTGTGTCGGCTTCTGTCGCTCCATTAAGTGATGTGTTTTCAGGCGCGTTTACCTTTGTGTCTTTCAAACCAACGTTATATTTGGCCAATATCAGACTTGCCAACATCCCCACACTGCCTGCGATCAGTGACGGAAATTCATAGTCAATCCTGGCAATTAACACATACGGTAAAAGCGTGCACAGCAATGACAGTTGGATATACAACAGGTTTTCTTTAATTGTCCGCCAGCTTAAAATTTGTTTCAGGGCTATGAGTGGGATGATAAAACCCATAATGCCGTGCAGAACCGCAGAACGAAACCCTATCAGAAGTTGTTCACTTGTATTGAGGTCCACGCCGGAAAATCCGAACCATGTTGGTGTACCCACTGCGCCAAAAGATACCGGTACACTGTTCATGATCAGCATCAGTATGGCGACTTTGAGTGGCGGATAGCCAAGGCCCACCAGTATTGGTGCCGCAATGGCGGCAGGGGTTCCAAAGCCGCTGGCACCTTCTAACAAAAAAGCAAAAGCCCAGCCGATAATCATAAGCTGGGCTACTGGGTTATCTGATATCTGGTTGAGTTCCGCTTTGATAATTTTCAGGCTACCTGTTACTTCAAGGGTTCGGAACAGGAATATCGCCCCTGCAATAATAAGGATCGGCGTAAAGGATTTCAGCAGACCGTTGACGACAGTGGCGTCCACTTCAACGGGGTCCTGAGCAAAAGGAAACAGCATAATCAGGTAAACCAGAAAAGCACACAGTGGCAGTGCCTTATGGCTGGGCATGGCGTTTGATTTGCTCATGAGGAAAATCAGGAGCACGATGGGGAATGCTGACAAAAATACCTGAAACAAAACGGATTACTCTCTATGGTGGCTGGCAGATGTAGAATCCACCTGTTCAAGATAATTTAAGCATGAGTTTACCTGGAGAAGGAAAAATCAGGATCAGGTTTGTGACCAGGCAATAGTCTGTTGAGAGGGATAGTGGATCAGCGGGCTATTTCCTCCTTGCTATGGGCTTTTTATCCACCATCTTTTTTGAACTTCCCTCTGCGCAGACTCTCAAAATGGCTGTTAAGACATTATGGCTTTCAGTTGCTTGGGGTCTATTTTATTTTTTCGGGCTTCAAAGGTCTGATTAAATGCAACGGCTAATAAGATAATGACTAAAGCTACCCAGGTGTAGATGGTAAGAGCCTCATTATTAAAGGTTGCGCCCAACAGAACACCCACCATTGGTACCAGGTAATTGCTAAACGAGGCAAATACGGGGCCCGCATTTTTAATCAATGTCATATACAGAAAATACACGAAGCCAGCACACATTACCCCCAGGTAGATGACAGCGCTGATGCTGCTGGTTGTTGGCTGTAATTGGGTAATAGGCGATATTATCATGGCAACCACCAGAATCTGAACTGTTGCGACACCTAATACATTGCGGGCAACAATGAGGGGATGCTCTTTGGTAACGTTTTTTAGCAAAAGGAGAGCGAGAGCAAAACAGATAGCGGCAAAAATAATAGCGGCTGCTCCCATCAAACTGGCTTGCATGCCTCCAGATTTGAGATCTGGATAAAACAAAACCAGCAGACCACAGAGTCCGAGAATAACGCTGCTTAGCCCAACGGTTGTGATACGCGCGCCTTTTATGATTAAAGGTGCCATAATAACCGTAAAAAATGGCACGGTTCCCATCAAAATGGCAGCAATAGCGGTATCCAGATACTGTTGTCCCCAAGCCACCATGACAAAAGGAATGGTGGCTTCCAATAAGCCAATCAGTGAATACTTCAGCCATTGTCCACCATGGCCTGTGATCCCAAGTAGCTTACAAGTGAGTAAAAGCGTTAGAAAACCTGTCAGTGAACGCCCCGCGCCAACCCATACAGGGGACAGGTCAGCCACAGCTATTTGCTGAAAGATAAACTGCGACCCCCAGATAAGGCCAATACCAAAAAGAAAAAGGTAGTTTCGTAGTGCCATTATGCCCCTCCGATGAAGATAAATAGGCCAGTCTTCCTGGCCGGTATACCATAGACCAGCTTTGTAAAGTTATTTCACCAGGAGCCTGTTGGGCTTATGCTCTCGAGCATAAAATTCAGTAGGGTGAGTCAGAATTTTCGATCAATTTGTGGGAATAGTTGACCTATTTAAGCAAATTGATCGGAAATTCTGGCCACACTTTCTCGCGCTTTCTGGATTTCAGGCCGAAATTGTCTTAAGTCCGACAGGCTTCTGGGTGTGTCGAGCTGGCTTAATCATTGCGGCGTATTCTAAGCTTTGAATGGTTATTGATAAAATGAAATCTCACCATCAGACTATGAATTAGCCTGAATTTAGCCGTTGACTACTTTTAACACACAGCCAAAAGCCCTTCCATGGCGTCCTCTAAAATGCTTTTTGCGGTTTGCCGGAGTAGCTTCGTTGACAGGCCTCCATGGTTTTTTTGTGCAGATCCTGTGGTGTGGATTGTTCAAAAACCAGCTTTGTGCCATTAGTGAGAAAGACAAATAGCTGGTGATCATGGCGCTCCACGGGCAATTTTTCCGGGGGCTGTTGGATATCTTCCTCAGAAATCAGAAACCATTGCTGTTTGTCATGGTTAAACTCAACGGCACCGACACCTACAAAATCTGTGCAGCCATGACCAAAATTCTTCTCCAGAAATGTCAGCACGTACCTGTTTTTTGTTTTTGCGCCCGGTAAGCCTTTCCCCTTATCAGAGGGGTCTTCACCCACATATAAGCCGCCTGTTATCAGGTCATCCTGAACGTCCTTTGCATTGAGCAGCAGCCAGTGACCGAAGGGTGAATTGCTATCATCAGCGGGAGTAAAAGTGGGTTGGGAACGTGAGCTACAGCTCTCTAACAGGAGTATTAGCATCAATAGTCCAGCTAAGCGGTACAGCACCATAAATGCCTCTTTTTATCATCTTGTTGCAGCAGCATAGACTATAGAGGTTGTCCCGGGGCGTTATTTGTTGGTATTAAATTTTTTTGATTTAACAGGTCAATAAGTTAAATCGTTTAAAAGAATGCTTTTAATCAATTGTGAAGGTGAATAATAGCCTGAATCTACAGTCAGTTACCCCCACCGACGAGCGGCTTTGTCAAATAGAGCCACTTTACCACGAGTTTATAGACGTCGTCATTGGCTTGGTCACGCGTGTATACATTACCACCATGGCAGAGAGGTTTATGGTCTTATCCTTGAAGGAGGGGGACTGCATCGTTGACGTCAACCAATGTATACGGTGCCATGGCTGTTGTTTGGACGGTGGAATCTATGCTTTGTCATCGAAAGGTAATTATTACTTTCAGGCAGGAATTTTTGGTTATTCTTAATAGGTTGTTTCGGTCGGTTTACAGTCAGCCTGCTGATACGCTACGCTCAAGCGCTCAATGCTCGGGGTTGAGAACATAAACAAAGTATATGCTGTTGAAAAATATATATTTAATAGGCCCTATGGGGGCTGGAAAAACCACCATAGGACGGTTGCTCGCAAGTGAGATGGGAATGCCCTTTGCGGACTCAGACCATGAGGTAGAATCTCGCAGTGGTGCTGATATCCCGTGGATTTTTGATGTTGAGGGCGAAGCGGGTTTCCGCCAGCGTGAGCAACAGGTTATTGCTGACCTGTGTACCAGAAAAGGGATTGTAATGGCCACCGGGGGAGGCGCTGTCAAGGATAAGCTAAATCGTAAACAGCTCAGCGCGAATGGCTTTGTGGTTTATCTCCACACACCGGTGCGTATCCAGCTGGAAAGAACAGCGAAAGATAAACGCCGACCGCTATTGCGGAGTCCTGATCGTGAACAGGTGCTGACCAGGTTGTTAAAGGAAAGGGAACCACTTTATCGCTCGATTGCGGATCTTGTCCTGGATACCGAAGCCATGTCGCCAAAGTCTGTCATTATTGCAATTGAATGCGCCTTGAATGTCGGGGGATTGAACCATGCTTGAATTGCAGGTTGATCTTGGGGAGCGCAGCTACCCAATTTTTATTGGCCCCGGGCTATTGGGTAACCCGGATTTTCTGCTGCCTTATATTCGGGGCAGGCAAGTCGCTATTGTGACTGACCAAATCGTGTCGCCACTGTTCCTGGAGCGGATAGAAGCTTTATTGGAAGAGTATGATGTGGTCAGTGAAGTGTTGCCAACGGGTGAACCCTGGAAGAGTCTGACCACTGTTGAGCGGATATTCGATACGTTGCTGCGGGCAAGGTTTACCCGAAAAGCCACTTTGGTTGCCCTCGGTGGTGGCGTAGTGGGTGATATGACCGGTTTTGCCGCGGCCTGCTATCAGCGTGGCATTGATTTTATTCAGGTTCCAACCACGCTGTTATCGCAGGTTGATTCATCCGTAGGGGGCAAAACGGGGGTCAATCATCCGTTAGGTAAGAACATGATTGGGGCGTTTCATCAGCCTAATGCTGTTATTATTGATATTGAAACACTCAGTACACTGCCTGACCGGGAATTATCCGCCGGGCTTGCGGAAGTGATTAAATATGGTTTGATTAAAGACAAACCCTTTTATCACTGGTTGCAGGAACATATGGATGATTTGCTGGCAAGGAAGCCTGATACGCTGGCCTATGCTATCCATCGGTCCTGTGAAAATAAAGCCAGGGTGGTTGCGGCGGATGAGCGTGAATCGGGAGTCCGCGCTATTTTAAATTTGGGGCATACCTTTGGACATGCTATTGAAACCTGTTTGGGTTATGGCGGGTGGCTCCATGGTGAAGCCGTTGCGGCAGGCATGGTTATGGCTGCTGATTTATCGGTGAGACTGGGCATGATCACTCAGGAGGAGGCAAATAGTATCCATGCCCTGTTGTTAAAAGCTTCTTTACCTGTGCACCCGCCTGAGGGCATGACGCCAGAGCAGTTTATGGATGTCATGACCGTGGATAAGAAAGTGCTCGATGGCAAGTTGCGTCTGGTGCTATTAAAGGAGATAGGTAAAGCTATTGTTACAGATAGCCTGGATCATGAACGGCTGGCTCACTGTTTATCAAGTCTTTGTCGTGTATAAGGGTATAAGGGGCTGTGACCCTGCCATGCGTATTGGCAGGGATGGCTGAAAAAGGTCGATATGTGCTGTTATTCTCTACTTTTTTCTACTTTTTTCTGGTTTTGTCGATATTTTCAGGTTTATTTTCCGTGTTTTGTTGAATGTAAATATTTGTACATGGCCCTTCAGCCGTGTACACTGACCAAGCTTTGTCGTTTAACAGTGATCGTTTAACAGTGATAATAACCTTAACTCTGCGGTGAGTGGTAAAATACAAACAGAATATCCCTCCTGATTAACCAATGCTGGCTGGAGACAGTTCCGTTTAGCTGTGTTAAGCGACTGAATGCTCACTGAGTGAGTTGTCACGGTTATTAATAATAAGGAGTGTCCATGAGTGCGGCGCTGTATCGGCCTGACGAGTATAAAGACAATTGTGGCTTTGGATTGATTGCCCATATGGAAGGCGAAAAAAGCCATGATCTTCTGAAAAAAGCCGTAGAGGCTCTGGCCTGTATGACCCATCGTGGTGGTATTGCCGCTGATGGTAAAACCGGTGATGGTTGTGGGCTGTTACTGCAAATTTCGGATACTTTTTTTAGAACAGTTGTAAAAGAACAACTCAATCTGCAGTTACCTGAAAAATATGCTGTGGGCATGGTTTTTTTAAATACCGATAACGATAAAGCTGCATTAGCAAAGCAACAGCTTGAAAACGAATTAAAAAAAGCATCATTACTGGTTTTAGGCTGGCGCAAAGTACCTGTCAGTGAACAGTGCCTTGGGCCTATAGCCAAAGAACAGCTACCTGCCATAGAGCAAGTGTTTATTTCAGGCCCTGATGGCCATCATCTGGATGACAAACAGTTTAATGCTGCCTTGTATATGGCCCGTCGCCGGGCAAATATCGTTCTGAATAATGATAAAGACTTCTATATTTGTTCCTTGTCGAGTGAAGTGGTGTGCTACAAAGGTCTGATGATGCCAGTGGACTTGCCCACGTTTTATGAAGATCTGGGGGATCCACGTTTTGAAACGGCTATTTGTGTTTTTCACCAGCGGTTTTCCACGAATACATCACCGCGCTGGAGACTGGCACAGCCTTTCAGGATGTTGGCCCATAATGGTGAAATTAATACAATTACGGGTAATCGAAACTGGGCTGAGGCTCGTCGTCATAAGTTTAAATCAGAGCTACTGGAAGGGTTGAGCGAGATAAGCCCGTTAGTCAATTGTACCGGGTCTGACTCTTCGACACTGGATAATATGCTGGAATTACTGGTGACTGGTGGTCTGGATATTTACCATGCTATTCGCATGTTGATTCCTCCCGCCTGGCAAAATGTGGATACCATGGACCCGGCGCTTCGAGCCTTTTATGAGTTTAATTCCATGCACATGGAGCCTTGGGATGGGCCGGCTGGGCTGGTTATGACAGACGGTCGTCGTGCAGTATGCGCTTTAGACCGTAACGGACTCCGGCCCTCTCGCTGGGTTATTACAGATAATGGTTATTTAACGGTAGCCTCGGAAGTGGGCGTGTATGACTATAAGCCTGAAACGGTTGTAGCCAAAGGAAGAGTGGGGCCAGGAGAGATTCTGGCCATCGATACCGAAACGGGGCAGTTACTCAAAGCCCACGATATTGATAACCAGATGAAATCCCAAAGGCCCTATAAAAAGTGGTTAAAGCGCAATGCTGTGCGAATGCGCGGACAGTTTAAGGATGAAGAGCACCGTGTTGACTATTTTGATGTTGAAACGCTGGCTATCTATCAGAAATTGTTTCTTACCACTTTTGAAGAACGGGATCAGGTGATTCGACCTCTGGTGGAAAATGGGCAAGAGGCTGTCGGTTCCATGGGAGATGATACGCCCATGGCAGTATTATCAAGACGTCACCGGTCGATTTTTGATTATTTCCGGCAGCAGTTTGCCCAAGTAACAAATCCACCTATTGACCCATTGCGCGAAGCGATTGTGATGTCACTGGAAACGTGTCTGGGACCACAGCTTAACCCTTTTGAAGAGGCGCCAGAGCATGCTATAAGAGTCATTCTCAAGTCCCCTGTGCTATCGACAACCAAGTTCCTGAACATTATCAATGTCAGCCATAAACATAAAGACTTGAGCGTTGCCACTATTGATCTGAATTACCCCAAAGACAGCGACCTTAAAAGTGCTCTCGTGGCAATCTGTGATAAGGCTGAAGCGGCTGTCAGGGCAGGGCATGTAGTGGTGAACCTGAGCGATAAAGCTATCCGATCTGACCGGTTACCGGTACATGCGGCTATGGCGACAGGTGCGGTGCATCACCGGTTAATTGAAAAGGGGCTTCGCCCGGATGCAAATATTCTGGTGGAAACAGCCTCTGCCAGGGATTCTCATCATTTTGCTGTGCTGATTGGCTTTGGTGCAACAGCTGTTTATCCTTATTTATCTTATGAAATTATCAATGATCAGATTCGCTCAGGTGAAGTGCTGGCTGATCCCCTTGATGCTTGTAAATCCTATCGAAACGGCATCAACAAGGGCTTACTGAAAATTATGTCAAAGATGGGAATTTCCACGATTGGGTCTTACCGGGGAGCGCAATTGTTTGAAGCGATTGGACTGACTTCTGAGGTAGTTAACCTCTGCTTTAAAGGTGTTCATAGTCGTATAGAAGGGTGTGGTTTTCAGGATTTGCACAAAGAGCAAATTGAGCTGGCAGCTAATGCCTGGCGCCATCGTAAACCCATTGAGCAGGGTGGATTATTAAAGTATGTCCACAATGGTGAGTACCACGCTTTTAACCCTGATGTTGTGCAGTTGTTACAGAAGGCGGTAAAAAGCGGCGATTACAATACTTACCGTGAGTATACCAGAGCGGTTAACGATCGACCCGTAGCAACATTGCGTGACTTGCTTCAGCCTAAAGCAGCAGAAACGCCGTTACCCATGGGCAGTGTTGAACCCGTTGAAAATATTGTTAAACGCTTTGACTCTGCTGCCATGAGCTTAGGGGCACTTTCTCCAGAAGCCCACGAAGCATTGGCTGAAGCGATGAATCGCCTTGGTGCTCGTTCCAACTCTGGCGAAGGGGGCGAAGATCCTGTGCGCTTTGGCACCTTGAAAATGTCAAAAATTAAACAAATTGCATCGGGTCGTTTTGGTGTTACACCCCACTATCTGAGAAATGCTGAAGTATTACAGATTAAAGTTGCCCAAGGTGCCAAGCCCGGTGAAGGCGGTCAACTTCCTGGGGGTAAGGTTAACGCGCTGATTGCACGACTGCGGTTTTCTGTACCGGGTGTGACGCTTATATCTCCGCCACCGCACCATGATATTTATTCCATAGAAGATTTAGCACAGCTGATATACGACCTTAAGCAGGTCAATCCGAAAGCGCTGGTGTCAGTAAAACTGGTATCAGAACCCGGTGTTGGCACTATTGCTGCCGGTGTTGCCAAAGCTTATGCTGATTTAATCACCATTTCAGGCTATGACGGCGGTACAGCAGCAAGCCCGATTACCTCTATTCGATATGCGGGCTCACCCTGGGAGCTGGGTTTAAGTGAAGCCCATCAAACACTCAGAGGAAATGGGTTGCGAGGGAAGGTGCGCCTTCAGACTGACGGGGGCATTAAAACGGGATTGGATGTTATTAAAGCCGCCATTTTGGGCGCTGAAAGTTTTGGTTTTGGTACCACGCCTATGGTTGCTATGGGGTGTAAATATTTACGGATTTGTCATCTTAATAACTGTGCGACGGGTGTTGCTACGCAAGATCAGTATCTGCGTGACAATCACTTTTCGGGTACTGTACAAAGTGTGATGAACTTTTTTACCTTTGTTGCAGAAGAAGTCCGTGAATGGTTGTCCGTCATAGGTGTCAGTCGCCTTGAAGATATCGTTGGGCGGACGGAGTTGCTGGAGAAGCTACCGGGACAGACTGAAAAACAGTCACGCCTTGATTTATCACCCCTGTTATCTGATGCGGGTATTGATAAAACCTTCCCGAACACTTGTGAAAACCAGCGTAATATGCCCTTTGATCAGGGCGAGTTGGCCGAGAGAATAGTCAGCGACTGTATGCCCGCTATTGAAAATATGGCAGGTGGTGAGTTCAGTTACGTCATTGGAAATTGTGACCGGTCACTAGGCGCCAGGCTCTCTGGTGAGATTGCTCAGCGGTACGGAAATAATGGTATGGCAGAGCATCCCATTACCCTCAGGCTGAAGGGTATTGCAGGACAGAGTTTTGGTGTTTGGAATGTCGGTGGTTTGAATATGTACCTTGAAGGGGATGCCAACGATTACGTGGGCAAAGGAATGACGGGCGGTAAGTTGGTGATTCGCCCGCCACAACAGAGTCAGTTTGACTCGCAGGAAACAGCTATTGTTGGTAATACCTGCCTGTACGGTGCGACCGGTGGCAAGTTGTATGCCTCGGGGCAAGCCGGCGAGCGCCTGGCAGTGAGAAATTCCGGTGCAACGGCAGTGGTTGAGGGGGTGGGTGATCACTGTTGTGAATACATGACAGGCGGTCTGGTGGTTGTTCTTGGTAGCACAGGCTATAACTTTGGTGCGGGCATGACCGGGGGGTTTGCTTATGTGCTTGATCTGGAGCGGCAGTTTGTTGATCGCTACAATCATGAGTTAGTGGATATTCACCGTATTGATATAGAAAATATGGAGGCCTATCAGTCACACCTGCTGAGTATTCTTGAGGACTATGTCAGGGAAACGGACAGTGAGTGGGGGCAGGAAATACTGGAAGAGTTCTATGATTACCGTGGTCGTTTCTGGTTGGTGAAGCCCAAAACAGCCAGCCTGAATTCATTGCTGGCTCGCACTCGCGGGGCGCCGGAATAACTTTTGGAAGGGTTATATTCTGACTCTGAAGGAGGATAGAGCTATCTGTCAGGAAAAATAGATAGCCTGAATATAACCCGACATAACAAACAACTTAACCTATTAACCAAGCCAGTCTTCTGTGGACAAATGTAACAAGCCTTCTTTTCAGTGTGATGGTTTCTGGCTTGTCTCTTTTCACGGAAAGCGGCAACAGCTTTTCATTGTCCAGTTTATCTGTCTTGGCAACGATGCCGCCTTCCTTACCCCTGGCTTTCTCGTAGACGGTATGGGGTTTTTTAAAATCTTGCTCTATCGCATCAATTGTTTTTTGCGCAAAATCTTTTGATTCCATCAAAAAGTTAATTTCATGATCGCTGCTGGTAACCAATGACTTGTAGCCAAAATTACTACTCCCTGCAAGTACTTTGTCGTCTGCCACAATAACCTTTTTGTGAAGATTGATACTTGCAGCCTCTTTATGACCAAACTCATAAACGTTAACATTATGTCGTTTATCTTTATCGATGTTACTGAGCATCTTGGCTATTTCATATTTGCTTCTTGGAGCAAAAGCCTTATTGGCTGTTGGCGCATGGGATTTACTGCCATTGGTTACTATGGTTAATTTGACACCTGCATTCACCTTTTCAGCCAGTAATTCTCTTATTTCTTTTGTCGGGTGAAAATATAAATGATCGACATAAATAACATCTTTCGCTGACCTGATGGTTTCAATCATATGCCTGTTAAACTCACTTTCTCCCATCTCTGGCCCCGATGAAAACACCTGGCACTGTCCTACTGCATCAGAAGAATTCGCTATAGCCTCTTCACCTTCTGCCCCGGTGTTATTCTCCTGTTCATACGACGCCATCAGGCCATCAATTGCCTGGGCATCAGGATTAGCTCTATTTTCCTTATCATAAAGCATCCATAATTTTGCCAGGTGCAATAGCTCATTTCCTACTTGCTTGCCAAGTGCTTCGCCCTCAAGATAAAAATCAAGATCCCTGAAACTGCGGGCAATGGCTGAGTTCAGTGCTGTGCGCCTGGCACTGGCCGGATCAGGGGCTTTTTCCAGTCCGGCACCCGTTCCCCTGGAATAAGAAAAGCGCTCTTCTATTCCTGAGCCGCCCATCACGCAGTGTTTACCATCAACAACCAGTCCTTTCGTATGATTGGTGATTCTTTTAAATGCTTTCTCACTATCAAGCCACTTTTCGCCACATAAAACAAACTTAAACCGGTTGTTAAAATTATCCTTTATGCGGTCGAGCTTTTCTCTATTGGTTTTGGTGATAAATCTTGGTGAAGACATAACCACTATTTTTAGCTCAGGCTTGTTGGTAAGGCGCTCTTCCATGGCATCGAGCACCTCATCAAATGGGGCGCCACCGCAATAATTACCACTGAGCACAATACTGCTTTGGGCATTTTGAATCAGTTCAAGTTTTTTATTAAAGGCGTCAAAACCATCAGGCAGAGGCACGCCGGTTGCGGGCACTGGCACAAGTGGTTTAACTGACGCATCAGATTCTGTTTTCCTGACTCCCAGGACTTCACCGGATCGTGCATATTTTTTTATTGTTCCCCGTCGTGCAGCATCAATCTTGAAGTCTTCTTCTACATTGGCCTCGTTGATACCAGCGACTTTAATATTTGGGAAACGATCAATTCCCCTGTCAGATGAATAAAGAAAAAGTCTTGTGTCTTTTTCTTTTTTAGTGAATAACCGTTTCGGATTTAACTTGGTCAGGGATTTTGATCTGAACTGACGCTTTCCTTCAGACTCAGGCTCAGACTGATCCAGTTTTTTTCGAGCGCCAATCAAATCGTAAGATTTTTTATTAAATCCAGGCAGCTTCATACTCCCTCCTTGAAAACAATCATCCAATTATATAGTCACAACTGGGAATAATACCCATAGCCTATTCTAACGACGCTATTGTGCTGGCAATCTGAACACCAGCTCTGCGTTAAAACTCAATACGTCACACCACTGCATCCGCTTATTTATTGTTATCAACCCCTTGATAAACTTTTCAGGGTATCAAAGTGAATCCGGCTGATCTCATCAATTTTGCTCTGACAGTTTTTAATTTGATCCTGTTGCAGCTGCATCCACTCGGCCCAGGCCTGTGCCGCATTTTCATGGGTTTTCTGAGCAGCTTCACTTTCCTTTTGTTCTGCCGTATCTTTAGCTGCCAGAAACCTGAAGATACCGGATGTTGCCTGACCAGCGCCTTGCATAATCTGTCCCAGTGCCATTGCCCTGTTATTGTTGGCGCTGATTTTATTCTGCGTTTGCTGATTCTCTACGTTCTGTTGTTGTTCTTGAGTGGCTTTTTGTGCCCTGGCATCTTCGGCCTGCTCAACATTGACTTCTTTTTTCTGCTCGGTTTTACGTTGTATATTTTGCTCTTGAGCTTCCGCTTTGGCTTCGCTCTTTTTGGCCTCCATATCTGCCTGAGCATCTTGCTGCTGTGCTTTTTGACCTGTTTTCTTGGCCAATTTACCGTTTGATGTCTCTATATCAACCTGCTTTTTGGCCTGCACTGCTTGCTGTGTGTCCGCATCTGAATCCGCTTTCTTATTACTGGTTTTCTTTTCAGCCGTTTCCGTATCCTGCTTCTCGTTCCTGGCTTTCTTCATTTTTCCCTTGTTGGCTTTCACCTCAATGGCATCAAACGAACCGGCATCGGCTGAGCCTGTTTTTTTAGCACCGGTATTGGTGTTGAGATCCTCTGCTCCTCCACCTGAAGAGCCTTTTGCACCGCCTTTATTACTCATACTCTTCATGCTTTTTGCGCCCATACCCATGGACATACCACCGCCGGCAATGGAAAATCCACCAGACACCATATCGGCAATAAAGGTCTTGGCGGCTGAAGAGCGAATCAGATCGGCCTGCTTCAGGGTTTCCATTTTGGCCTGATCATACTCAAGGGAACGGAATTCTCTGGCATTGCGGCGTTGTTGAACACTGGAATTATGAATCAGCTCAAGCACCATAAAGATATCGGCTTGCTGCTTTAAATGCTCGGCCAGATAAAATTTCTCCGGGGGGGCTCCTTTAGCGGGTGTCCCTTGCGCCATGGTTTGTGCATCTTGAGCAGCTGCTTTCAAGCCTTCTTTTGTTTGAGGAAACACTTCCATTTTAGCAATCAGTGTACGTTGGTCTTTTATTTTATCCGGGTGACCAGACGCTAACATGATTTGTGCTTCTTTCTCACCAAACCCCATTTTTTTTGCCAGTTTGGTCATTTTTTCATCCCCTACCATGGAGTCAGCAGGTTTTTTTCCTTTGCCCAGCATAGCCATTAATTCTTTGGTTTTGCGTTCACCAAAGCCCATCTCAATCAGCTTTTTTGCTGTTGGGTTGTCTTTAAACAGGCGCATTAATGCCTCTTTGCGATCCTCAGTTTTTGCCAGATTGTCATCCGTTTGTGACAGCGCCATATCAGCCTGCTGGCTATCGAGACCCATTTCTTTTAATTGTCCATGCCTGCTGGTGTATTGTTGACCATGTTTGGTTTGCACATTGGTTTTGAACGCTACCTTGTCGCTTTGTGATTGCAGCAAATCGTCAATCTGGTCATCAGCAAACCCCTGCTCTGACAAAATCACGGCTTTCTCTGACGATTTTATTTGTTCATTCCCCTTAGACAGGGACTCCACATAATCCGATACGCCTTTTAAGGTATCGGCGTTACGCTGGAGCGTTTGCTTATCTGCCGGGGTTTGCATGCCCAGTTGGGTTCGCACCATGGTTGCACCGATTTCCTGAGAAGCTGTTTTGACGGTTGCCCCGAGCTTTCCCAAATCCTCACTGGCCGTTTTGCTGGCAGATACCTGTTTTTGCACTCCCATATCCTTGGGTTTAATGAGCGTTGGTTTGTGGGCAATTTGAGACTGCGTTTCAACTTTCTCACCTTTCATCATGTGCAGGCGACTGTCGTTGATCAGCCCTGCTCCGACAGCGGTTTTGCCCACAGGTGCACCGGCTGCGCCCTGAGTGGATGAAGGTATATCCAGATTGATCGGCTGGCTGTTAATACCACCGGGTATATCTGCCATAATAATACTCCTTACTTCCTGGCGACTGTGTCTGACTACCTTGTCAGGCTTTCGCTTTGTTTTTAGACAACTAACCCTTGAGAGTCGAGTTTTAACCTTTTAAGGCCTTACCTAACTGTTTTTTCGTGTCGTCGTTATCCGACATAATGGATGCAATGCGACTATGGCCTGCCTGAAGGTCTTCGAGGGCTTGCTCCAGTGACTCTGTGGCCTCATCAATCATTTGCTGTAAACGCAGCATCTGGGCTTGTAATTCTTTGGAATCTGCCCTGATTTCCGCCGCTTCCTTAGCCGAGACACCCGCTGCAACGGTGCCAGCGCCACTGGCTACTGTTGCTGCTCCTTCGCCAACGTTGCCAACAATACTCAGTGTTTGCGCTACCTTAACACCTACTTTTGAGGTGACTACGCCACCCATAGTGCCGCCGACACTGCCGAGGTTTGAAAATCCCGCTCCCATGGAAGCCACCGCCAGCACAACCATAATGCCTGCCATAATACCCATGGCCGCGTAGCCGGCATCCTCTTCACTACAGCCAAACGTGTCTTGAATCGACTCGGCCATGGGTTTCATAATCAGCTCACCGCCCATTTCCTGGTCAACCATCATGACAGTTGCTATTGCCAGGCTGGCTATCAGCAATGTACCTGCGACAGCGCCTACGCCTGTGGCAATCATTGCTCCGGCGGCTATATAACCAAAAGCAAGGGCAACCCAGCCAAAGGCTTTTTGAATGTCACTGGCGACTTTATTTTTGTTCTCTTCTTCAATGCGATCTCTGATTTTTGAAATGTTTTTTTCGCTCAGGATTTTCTTTTCTTCCAAACCAATTTTTATGGTTTCCTGATCATACTTCAGCCGGTTATCCTGCATTTTTTCTTGAATGCTACTTAACATGGTAGCCAGCATATCGGTGTCCCATAGCTCGTTTCCAAGGGCCATAGCACCGGCGAGCTTTTGCACATCGGCCTGAATTTCTTTAATCAACTCGGGTGGGCCATCGACAATGGCTCCCGCCCGAATAATGGTTTCCAGGGCGCCATTTTCCTGAAAAGCAAAGTCATGGTTAGCCTGGAGAGCCTCCAGCTGCTTGAGTTCATTCGGTTCAAGGGGCGCAAGGGGCTTGCCATCGGCGCCTTGTAATTGGCCGTTTTGACGATTTTCCGCAGACTGCCAGACATCATCCCAGGTTGCTACTTTATCGGCAGGCAATGGTGTTTTGGCTTCATTGGCTATTTTTGTCAGCTGATCAAGTTTTTCCGCATCAACCTTGCCACTGGTAATGGTTTCATAGCCTCTGATCAGTGCTGCCTTTTTACTATTCTCTTTAATTTCTTTGGCAGCAGGGCTGAGCTCCTGATTAGCATTGGCGACATCCTCCGCTGACACGGCACCATTTTCTGCTGACATTTCCCGAAGGGTTTTTAGGGTGTCAATTTTTCCTTTAGAAAGTGAGGGTGTCTCTAGCCGGTGCTGTTTTTGGGTCTTGGCATCGGATACCTCATCATGGCGAGACTGGGTGATTTGAGTGTCATAGCCACGCTTTACGCTTTCATCAGAAAAAGTAGCTGGTTGAAGTCGCGTTTGTTCTGTCCCGGTAACGGGGGAGTTATTACCACTTGGGCCTATAGTTGACATACTTTACTCCTGCGCGATTAACTACGTTGGATATTGCCTAGCATCGTTTTTGCCCGTTCTTTTTCGCCGGCGTACTCCGTTCTGCTGCCTGCCCATTCAATGGCTGTTTCATAGGCTTCTTGGGCTTTTTCTCGATTGTCTGTGGCCAAATAGCAATCGCCCAAGTAAACCATTGCCCGCGGATCATCGGCATCAAGTACCGTAGCGAGCGTGAATATTTCAATGGCACTACTGTATTTTTTCAGCATTTGCTGGCAGGCACCTAAGCCTAGAAAATATTTTTTATTGAAATGGTCGTAAAAACAGAGGAATTGAAAAATCTGAACCGCTTCATCGTATTTGCCGCTTTGATAAAGACTATAAGCAACGGAGTAAATAGCCTCCATGGACTCATCACTCATTTTTTGCAGGTCTTTAAACGTGCCACCTTGAATAAAGTGATCCATCACAGCTTCATCGAGTTGTTTTTCATCACCCTTTTTTTTGTTATCCGTAGCCACGGCAATACCTCCTTGTATCAGCGTAAATTCTGAATAATTGTGCTGATTGACTGGTAATACTTGTTAATGAAGTTAGACAGCATTTCAAACGACTGGTTGTACTTATTAATGGTCTGCTGCAATTTTGTTGTTTCTAACTGACTTTGGCTTGTTAACGCTTCAATTTTTGCTTTTAAACCAGAAATATTCACATCCCAGTCGGCTGAGTTATGATCAGTACCACTTTGGGAATCAGCCCCTAAACTTGCCCAGTAGTCAGCAAAGCTTTCTGTTACCTCTACGCCCTGGGCATTTTTATACGTATGTGTTGCGGAAAAACTGGAAGTATCACTGGTGCCGGCATTGGTTTTTGCTGCCTTGGCACGGGTTAACCAGCCATTAGCAACCTCTAGCTCGGCGTTTTTTAGCTGAATAGAGCCAATTTGTTCCCGAAGTTGTACTTCAATAATCTCAGCCCGCTCTGTTAATACCGACATGACCAGGGCATCGAGGCTAACCGTATTCGGGTCAAGGGGAGGCTCCAGGTTTCCAATGGGTAATGCCTGCGGTGCGGGTTGCATAAATGCACTGACAGACATGGCACCTGGGCCAATATATTGATCTTGCTGCCAGTTAGACGGATTGCTGACCTCAGAGACCATTGCCACTGGCGCTTGTGTGGCGACCACTTCCTGAGCCAGATGACTTAATTGCCCGGATTTTTCCAGGGCATTGAGCGTCTCTTTGTTGGTAATGTCAAAATCGGCGGGAGAGGCAATATAGCCTGACTCTTTTGAAGAACCCATGGCCAGCCAGGCATCAAGCTGGTTATCATTAAGGCCCAATTCATTTTTCAGGCGATCGCGCAAATCAGGCTGGATGCTTATAACCGCTCCCTGTTGAGTATCATCAGTGGCTGATGAAACAAACCCCATTGCATCTGCTGGCATTATCAGGCTCCTTGCCTCTAATATGAATACCCTAAAAAATCTTATTTAACTTTAGGATATATTGATGTACTCCAAAAAAAATTAAATCTGTCATGGTTAACTCTAAAAAAATCAATAGCATAGCTCTGTCAATCGGGTGACTATTTTTTACCATTTGCCAGAAAACAGAAACCACCTTTTATTTTTAATGTCTGTCCACATGGGTTTAAACTTATTGAATACCTGAGAGTGTTCGTCCGAGTTGATTGTATTCAGCCAAACGCGGGTCATCAGGGTCGATGCTCCCACTATTTTCTGGTAACAAGTCTTCACAACCATTGGCTCTGGCTGCTTCTTTTAACGTTTCTTCAGAGATACCCTCTTTGGGAAAAGAGCGAGAAAGCTCACCAAATAACGTTAAAAAGAAGTCAGGACTAACAGCGCCACCGTTGTGCCAAAGATGATCGATTGTATTATCAACAACCTCTTCACTAACACCGAGGGCTATAAACAGGTTACGTGCTTTTGTCACTTTATCACGGGCTTTTTCCATTCTTTCAAGGGAGGTATCCTGCGGGTCTTCCGGCGTAGACATTTTGTCCGCGTACTTATCTTCTGCAAAAAACTCCCCACTAAGACTCTCATCATCGCTGTTTTCACTGGTGGCGCTGCGATCATCATCAGGCCCTGGCCTTCTTGGAGCAACGCTGCTATCACCGTCGCTGCTACCGTCATCATCAGCATTCATTGCATACATTAAAATACCCACAATAAATAAAGCAACACCCACAGGGGCCGTTACAGGGACTGCCATTAAAGCGCCACCTGTTAAAGCCATTGCCAACCCTGCCCCACTTTTTCCGTTGGGCAATGCGTCTTTGAATTTTGCCAACGCTGAGTTAGCTGCTGCTTTTGCCTCTGGGTTGCCACCTTGAATGTCGTCAAGTTCACCTGGGGTATGGGGGGGGCGCGTTTGCCCTGGCTCACTGTTGGATGGAGCAGTGCTAATTGGCGGTTCTGAAGACTCGTAGCCTATCTGACTGACGGAATCATCAGGCGTTAAAGAGTCATCATCAGACGTTAAAGAATCATACTCTTCATTTTGTGATGTTGCTGATGAAGACCAGGTTCCCGTCGTACCCGAATCTGAGAAAGTGCTTCTTGTGGGAGGAGATGAAGTGCCACTACCCGAATCTGAGAAAGTGCTTCCTGTGGAAGGAGACGAAGTGTCACTACCAGAATCTGAGAAAGTGCTTCTTGTGGAAGGCGATGAAGTGCTACTACCAGCACGACTCACCTTTCTTGCTGGGCTTGAAGTTGATGATGCGGTGGAATCAGAACTATCGGCTGCTTCCCTTCCCTCAGCAATAGGCGCTCTGCCTTCAGTTTTTGAAACAGTGTACGACCCTGACTTTCCTGTCTTTTCTGATGCCAGTGAAGAAGGGGACTGAGGGTGTGCAGGCCCTCTACCGTTCGGAGGTATTGCCATTTGGAGTCCATTGTTTAATTCGTAGGTATATAAAAAGCTTAGCTAACGAATCAAATGGGTATTTATTTTATATGATTATAAAAAAATAATTTTAAATGCTTTTTTGGTAGTCATCGTGGATGACCAAAATGCTATATCCAGCCATTTTACCGAAAGAACAGTAGCTGTTTTCCCCGTTACGCCCTTATAATGTCTGACTTTCTTCGAATCTGACAAGCGAAGGTTTATTCATGAGCTTTGCATCTATCCCTGCTGGTAAGAGTCTGCCAGAAGATATCAACGTTGTGATCGAAATCCCAGCCAATGCCGATCCTATCAAGTACGAAATTGATAAGGATATGGATGCCCTGGTGGTTGACCGGTTTATGGCTACGCCCATGTTCTACCCGGCTAATTACGGCTATATCCCGCAGACACTGGGTGATGATGGTGATCCTCTGGATGTACTGGTTGTGACCCCTTATCCTGTTGTGCCTGGTTCTGTCATCCGCTGCCGTGCCATTGGTATGCTGAATATGTCCGATGAAAGTGGCCGGGATGAAAAGCTCATTGCCGTTCCTCACGACAAGCTGACGCCCATCTACAAAGATATCAAAGATATTAATGAGTTACCGGAGCTTCTTCGCCAACAGATTCAGCACTTCTTCGAAAACTACAAAGACCTGGAACCCGGCAAATGGGTCAAAGTCGATGGTTGGGAAGGGACTGAAGCCGCTCATCAGGTGATCGTTAAGTCTGCGGCTAACTACAAAGGTTAACCCGAAAGATCAGAAGAAGAGCGGGTCTCTTCTTCTGGTGGCTCCTGAAAATGAATTTTATTCAACAAAAACAATGGATAAGAGGGTATTCGTTTTCTTGGGTCGTGCATATTGCGCTGATAATCTGAACGCCAGCTGCTCGTTTCCGGAGTTAGAAAAGATCATTGGTATACGTTTGTTGAGTATCTCACCGCCAAAAAAGAAGGAACAGGGATACAGTGGCAGTGGTTTTTGGCATTTTATGATGCCTGACCAGATAGCGGTCATCATGATGCCCTAAAAAGCAGGAAATTGACCGCAATAGGCGTTAACGTGCTGTAACATGCCCGAACTGGACGTCTCTCTCACAATCCGTCACAATATCGTTCTATCATTGAAGGATACCCATGGCTACCATCCTTGTTATCAACGGCCCAAACCTGAATTTACTCGGCACCCGCGAACCTGGGGTCTATGGTACGACAACACTGCAGAGTATTGAGCAGAAACTAACACGGCTGGCCCACGCTTCAGGTCACAGCTTGTTCACTTTCCAAAGCAACGCCGAGCATGCTCTGATTGACCGTATTCATCAGGCAAAAGAAGAGGACGTCCGGTTTATACTCATTAACCCGGCTGCTTTTACCCATACCAGTGTTGCGCTTCGCGATGCATTGATGGCAGTGGCTATTCCCTTTATTGAGATTCATCTATCCAACGTTCACCAGCGTGAGCCATTTCGACAGCATTCCTATTTCAGCGATGTGGCTAAAGGCGTTATTACAGGTCTTGGGCCTGCTGGTTATGAATATGCCCTGCATTCGGCGATGGAATTTGTTGGATAGCCAGTGTGAGAAAGCATTAATATCCCATTGGTGTCATTCAGGTCGTTCTTTTGAAGGTGAGAGTCCACCTTTGGTAGAGGTTTAATTTTACGAAAATGATGTTTGTATGGGTATTAGCTCCTGGTTGCGCTGGCCTGTTTTGTCTTCATGGCTTGGTAACAGAGTCGTGGTTGTGAATTCTACTAACAATGAAATAACGCTACCTGGCTTAAGGGCCAATACAAATTACTTGAGATTGACTATGGATATTAGAAAAGTAAAGAAATTGATTGAGCTCCTTGAAGAGTCTGATATCGATGAACTGGAAATTCACGAGGGTGAAGAATCTGTCCGTATCAGCAGGCATGGTCAAAAGCAGGCCCCACTCGCTGCTGCGCCTTATCCTCCCGCAGGTTATGCCGTGCCAGTTTCCCCCAGCCCTGCAGCAGCGCCAGTACAACAACCAACGGAGGTAGCGCAACCAGTATCAAATGGTGAACCAGCCCTCTCAGGCCACCTGATAAAATCACCAATGGTGGGGACATTCTATGCCGCTTCTTCTCCGAGCGCTCCTGACTTTGTGAAAGAAGGGCAAAATGTTAACGTTGGGGACGTGTTGTGCATTGTTGAGGCGATGAAAATGATGAACCAGATCAAAGCCGATAAAGCAGGTACAGTACAGGCTATTCTTGTTGAAAATGGTCAGCCTGTTGAGTACGACCAACCTCTGTTTACCATCGCCTGAGAAAACCGTTATGCTCGATAAAGTCGTTATTGCCAACCGAGGCGAAATAGCCCTGAGAATTTTACGGGCGTGCAAAGAACTTGGCATAAAAACCGTTGCGGTGCACTCCAAGGCCGATGAAAGCCTGATGCATGTCCGTCTGGCCGATGAATCTGTATGCATTGGGCCAAATAACCCTGCTCAAAGCTATCTGAATATCCCTGCCATTATCAGTGCCGCTGAAGTGACCAACGCCACAGCAATTCACCCCGGCTATGGTTTTTTGTCAGAAAATGCAGACTTTGCCGAACAGGTTGAGCGCAGCGGCTTTACTTTTATTGGCCCTTCTTCTGATGTTATTCGCCTGATGGGTGATAAGGTTTGTGCCATTAAAGCCATGCAGCAGGCGGGTGTTCCCACGGTGCCAGGCTCCAATGGGGCCCTCGATGATGATCACGCTAAAACCCTCCTTATCGCCCGTGAAATCGGTTACCCTGTCATTATCAAAGCGGCAGGTGGTGGCGGTGGTAGGGGCATGCGTGTTGTCCATCAAGAAGCAGATTTGATCAACTCCGTTGATTTGACCCGGGCCGAAGCGAAAGCCAACTTTAATAATGATATGGTCTATCTGGAGAAATTCCTCGGAAATCCACGCCATGTGGAATTTCAGGTTATCGCCGATGGTAAGGGTAATGCTATTCATTTGGGCGATCGAGACTGTTCCCTGCAACGCCGTCACCAGAAAGTCATTGAGGAAGCGCCCGCGCCGGGTATCAATAAAGCCAAGCGGGAAGAAGTCGCGCAAGCTTGTATCGCCGCGTGCCATGAGATTAACTACCGCGGGGCAGGCACATTTGAGTTTCTGTATGAAAATGGCGAGTTTTACTTCATTGAAATGAACACCCGTGTTCAGGTTGAGCACCCGGTCACTGAGCTGATCAGCGGGGTTGATATTGTTAAAGAGCAGCTCCTCATTGCCAGCGGTCATCCCCTGAGCATTTCCCAGAAAGACGTTCGTCTTGAAGGACATGCCTTTGAGTGCCGCATTAACGCTGAAGATGCTAAAACCTTCATGCCTTCACCGGGAAAAGTAGACCAGTTTCATGCCCCCGGTGGCAATGGGATTCGCATAGACTCTCATCTCTATAACGGCTATACCATTCCTCCTTACTATGACTCGTTGATTGGAAAAATCATCAGTTACGGCCCTGACCGGGAAACAGCGCTCACCCGAATGCGTAACGCACTGGATGAAGCTGTCATCGAAGGTGTCAAAACGAACATTCCTCTTCATCAGGATCTGGTAAATGACAGGCACTTCCGCGAGGGTGGTGTTAGCATTCATTACCTTGAGAAAAAGCTGGATAAACAGTAGACCACCAACAACATAGCACAGCGCTAGGAGCCTGACCGAGAATAGCGCCCGTAGCGAGGATTACGAGAAATTGAGGATAAAAATTTCTGCTTCTGAGGATAATAGTGGGGCTATTTGACGAAGAAGCAGGAGTTTTTAGACCAATTTATCGCAACCGCAGTAGGGTAGTCTATTCTCGGACAGGCTCCTAGGAGCCTATGCTATGTTATTTTCCTGTATAGTTACCAATCATTCCCCTCCTTCTTTCGCTCCTTAACAAGGTGCCTTATCAATGCCCTGGATTCAAATCAAAATAGATACTACCCCGGATCATACCCAAATTCTGGAAGACCTGCTTATAGAATCTGGCGCCAGTGCCGTAACATTGCAGGATGCAGAAGATCAGCCGCTCTATGAGCCAGAGCCTGGCAGTACCCCTTTGTGGAAAAAAACGACAGTTGTTGGATTGTTCAGCGCCCATGAAGATATGGATGAGGTCATCGATTATTTAAAAATTAACGCTCACCTGACCCCCTTTCCCCCCTGTAAAGTTGAGATTGTTGAAGATAAGGATTGGGAGCGCGAATGGATGACACACTTTCACCCTTTGCGCTTTGGTTCAAAGCTGTGGGTTTGCCCAAGCTGGAAAGATATTCCCGACCCTGACGCCATTAACCTGATGCTTGACCCTGGCCTTGCTTTTGGCACAGGTAGTCACCCCACGACGGCGTTATGTCTGGAGTGGCTGGACAAGCAGCAAAACCAGCTGAAAGACCAGACCATCATTGACTATGGCTGCGGCTCTGGTATTTTAGCTATTGCGGCGCTGCTGCTCGGTGCCAAAAAAGTGGATGCTGTTGACCTTGATCCCCAGGCATTGGAAGCCACCATTGATAATGCCGAGCGCAACCACATTGCACCGGAAAAACTCAGCGTTTACCTCCCGGAAACGTTTCCGGCCATGCAAGCGCGGTTTGTTGTAGCTAATATTCTCGCCGGCCCTCTGGTCAGTCTTGCGCCCACCCTGGCAACATTGGTTGAGCCTTGCGGTTATATCGCATTGTCCGGCATTCTGGCTGAACAGTCAGAAGAGATCCTCCAGACATACAGCCCCTGGTTTGAAATGGAAGCACCTGTGGTTCGTGAAGGCTGGGCATTTCTTTCTGGTCAGCGTAACCAATCAGCCATAGCAATGGTATAAAAAGCTATTGAGTGCAAAAAAGCACTCTGCTTTAATGATAAAACTGTGTACTTTACAGGGTAAGGATACTCGATGGCAGCCCATTTTTTTACGTTCTACCCGGCATGCAATGCCGCATTTCAAGTCATCTCCAGACAACTTGGCACAACCGGTGGCTATGTCCGTTGTGGCGCTTGCCTCACTGCCTTTCAAGTTGAGTCAGCGTCATCTTCTTTTAAATAAAACAGCGTTTGATCGTGCTGGGCATATTGTTGGTATTAAACGTTCATTGACTTTTATTTCTCGGTTTGATCTCCTGATCACGCAGCGTAAACTGGAGACACGTTATCATGCTGCCTTACACCCTTAAACTTATGCTCAACAACGTACTATAGAACATGATTGTAAGGGCATTCTCCGGTATTTTACCGCTTTATTGATTTCAGGGCAGAGCGTATGATTATTGATCAACTATTCTTTTTATTGGTTGCGTAACCTCGCTATAAGTATTACTTGAGGCCATTGTCTTTTGAAAATAGGATCCTACACACTGTCTGCCCCAACGATATTGGCACCCATGGCGGGAGTTACTGACCTGCCTTTTCGGCAACTGTGTACCCGCCTTGGTGCGGGGCTGGCTGTCTCGGAAATGCTCACCAGCAATCCAAAGCTTTGGCATACCCGCAAGTCACGCTTACGGATGAATCACGCAGATGAGCAAGAACCCCGCTCTGTTCAGATTGCCGGGAGTGAGCCTGAACAAATGGCAGGAGCCGCTCAGCTGAATCAGTCACTGGGCGCGCAAATTATCGATATCAATATGGGCTGTCCGGCAAAAAAAGTATGTAATAAAGCCGCCGGATCTGCTCTACTAAAAGACCCGGCCCTGGTCGAGCGTATTCTTAGAGCCGTTGTTACTGCGGTTGATATTCCGGTTACACTGAAAATCAGGACCGGTTGGGCACCGGATCACCGCAATGGCAGGGCTATTGCCCAACTGGCAGAAGACGCAGGCATCGCGGCCCTTGCCGTTCACGGTCGCACCCGTGCCTGCATGTTCAAGGGTGAGGTTGAATATGACACCATTGCTGATATCTGCCAGTCAGTCAGTATTCCTGTGGTTGCCAATGGTGATATCACCTCACCGGAAAAAGCCAGAGAGGTGCTGGATAAAACAGGGGCACAAGCCATCATGATAGGCAGAGCAGCCCGGGGGCGCCCCTGGATTTTCCGTGAGATTAACCACTATCTGACACATAACGAACATATTGCGCCACCTTCGCCAGAGGAGGCGCAGACACTGTTGTTAAGCCATATTCGTGTCCTGCACAGGTTTTATGGTGAACAGCAAGGGGTACGAATTGCACGAAAGCATGTAGGCTGGTATATGCAAAGTCAACCTGCCTATCTGGCATTTCGCAAAACGTTTAATACTCTGGAAACTCCGGCAGGGCAGGAAGACTGTATCAACCGGTTTTTCGATCATTTTTTCGTGCCTGAGCCAGCACAGCCAGGTACTGCGGAGGCTATCCAACGCCTCCAGTTGTGATGAAAACAGCCACTGCTGATGGCTGGGTAAAATAATGGAGAGGACTTAACAACATGACCGCAACTCATATCGCCGAGGACAGAATCCACCCGCAAGGCCACACAAACCAGCGCCGGGTCAGTCATACAGAAGCAGCCCCGCAAACATTGAGAGACAGTGTGGAGCAAGCTATGAATAATTACTTTGAGCACCTTGATGGACAAGATGTTACGAATGTTTACGATATGGTGCTCTCGGAGGTTGAAGCCCCCATGCTGGAAACCGTCATGGCTTATGTCAATAAAAACCAAACCAAAGCGGCTGTTCTCCTTGGACTGAACCGTGGCACATTGCGGAAAAAACTGAAGCAATACGGGCTGATTTGACGTTTCAGGCAAAATAGTCATTCCGGCTATCAAGGAGCCTGTCGGACTTAAGACAATTTCGGCCTAAAATCCAGAAAGTGCGAGAAAGTGCGAGAAAGTGCGAGAAAGTGCGAGAAAGTGCGAGAAAGTGCG
>NZ_JAVLSP010000053.1:0-26454 GCF_031528575.1 Candidatus Sororendozoicomonas aggregata | reverse complement strand
CATAAAGCTTCATAGTGAAGCTGTTTTACGTTGAAACACTCGGTTTTTGTAGTCGGGAAAACCGTATTTCTGACGACTCCCCGGAATCCATTAAGAGCCATTATTTTTTCGCTTATGTATGGTTTTTTAGAGTAAGAGGGTTTTTCTCTTTTTGGGTTTACCTTGTCAGATACGATTTCTGATGGTCAATCCCTGACATTTTCCATACTGAGCAGCCAATTCCAGATTTTCCAAATCGCTTTTTTTCAATGTATTGACCCAACTTATGACAGTATGGCTAGTGCCTGCTGCCAGTGCTTGCCGGGTAAGGGAGATGGATTCATTGGGCGTGCTGGGGTTAAGCACCTGAACATTTTCCTGTTTAATACCCGATGTGCGAATCCATTGTAATGTCTGGGCTGTATCTTTTTTTGAAAGAATTAATGTCAGCCAGCGCTCTTCTGGTGTGTTGGCAAGTCCTGAAAGCACAGGCGCAAGAAACTGGCCTGATTTTGTCAGGTGTGCTGAAAGGATTAACTCGCCAATGGCACTGGCGGCGGTTTCTTTTGTGTGACTTATGCTGTGCTGATTATAGAACATAAAAAACCCTGCAAGTAAGGAGGATAAATCAAAACCCTGCGGTCTTGTTACTGAAAGGTTGGCAGAGCCACAGGACATAAAGAGTCATTAATGCCGAATGACCCCAACGCTGAGTCCTTCAACAGCAAACTGGTCCTCTTTTAAATTGACAGTAATCGTTGTAAATTCGTCATTTTCTGGATATAAAAACACTGTGTTGCCTTTTTTATCAAAGCGTTTTACTGTTACTTCGTCGCCTATCCGAGCCACGATGATTTGCCCTTTTCTAACATCGCTGGTTTTATGAACGGCCAGTAAGTCACCGTCCAGAATACCAGCATCTTTCATACTCATACCCCGAACGCGTAACAAAAAGTCTGCTTTTGGAGAAAAGAATGTCGGTGTAATCTCCAGGTGTGTTTCTACATGTTCCTGAGCAAGAATGGGACTTCCGGCAGCAACCTGCCCAATAACAGGCAATCCGGGCAGTGTCTGCTCTGGTAGCCGTATTCCTCGTGAAGTGCCGGGCATCATCGTTATAGCGCCCTTACGTGCCAGGGCTCTGAGATGTTCTTCGGCAGCATTAGGAGACCTGAATCCCAGTGTTTTTGCGATTTCAGCGCGCGTGGGTGGAAAGCCGCTCTCTTCAATATGGGACTTGATGAGTGACAGAATTTCAGACTGGCGCTTGGTAAGCTTAATCATAATAACAATCTGTGTTTTTATACAGTAACTGTGATTATATACAGTGTTTGTTATGATGCAAGCGCCAGGAGCCTGTCGGACTTAAGACAATTTCGGCCTGAAATCCAGGAAGTGCGAGAAAGTGTCGGCCAGAATTTCCGATCAATTTGCTTAAACAGGTCAACTATTCGCACAAATTGATCGAAAATTCTGACTCGCCCTACTGAATTTTATGCTCGAAAGCATAAGTCCGACAGGCTCTTAGTCTCAGTTAACCTGGGCTTATCCACGGTATTTTCAACGTATTTTCAAGGTCACTCACTTTCCACAAAAACATCTGGCTTGACCGGGGAATTAATCGGTGAATGGGCTAATTCGCGGATGGATGCCAGTGAAAGTATCATTTCCTAAAAGGGCGCCAGGGCAAGGCACCTTTTGGCGATGATTTTCTATATGAGCGCCTATAGACGCGATTTATTCAGCTGCCTGAAGCGCTGAATAAGACCCGTGGTTGAGCTGTCCTGGTGGTGTGGCTGGTGATCGCCTGTTAACTGACTATACACGCGATTCCCCAGTACCTTGCCCAACTCCACTCCCCACTGATCAAAGGAATTGATTTGCCAGATAGTGCCTTGAACCAGCACTTTATGCTCATAAAGGGCAATTAAAGCCCCGGTGGTTTCCGGGGTGATTTTTTCAGTGACAATCATACTGTTGGGACGATTGCCGGGGACGCGTTTGTGGGCGGCCAGGGTATCGATTTGTTCAGCGCTCATCCCGGAGTCAGCCAATTCTTTTCGGATCTCTTCGATGGTTTTGCCCTGCATCATTGCCTGGCTTTGTGCTACGGCATTGGCAAACAACCAGCGATGCTGCTCACCCAAAGGATTATGGGTGGTGGCAGGGGCAATAAAGTCCACGGGAATGAGTTGGGTGCCCTGGTGTAACAGCTGATGATAGGCGTGTTGGTCATTGGTGCCTGTGCCACCCCAAATCACAGCACCGGTTCGGTAATCAACTTCCTCACCCTGGTGGTTGACGCGTTTGCCGTTGCTTTCCATATCGACCTGCTGGAGATGGCCGGGCAGATCGCGCAGGAAATAGTCATAGGAAATGACCGCGTGGGACTGGGCACCAAAGTAATTTTGATACCAAATGCCCAGCAGCCCCAAAATAACCGGCATATTTTCTGACAGAGGGGCTGTTTGAACGTGCTGGTCCATGGCCTGGGCGCCTTTTAGTAACCCTTCAAAGTTGTCGTAACCCACAACTAAGGCAATCATCAATCCAATACCGGACCACAGGGAGTAGCGACCTCCCACCCAGTCCCACAGAGGCAGGGTGTTGGCCTGGTTGATACCAAAGGTATCAGTGGCATTGAGGTTGGTGGAGATCGCGATAAAGTGCTTGCGAATATCAGCCTCAGAACACCCCCGGTGGAGCATCCACTGTCTGGCGGCCTGGGCGTTTTGCAATGTTTCCAGTGTGCTGAACGATTTTGAGGCGACAATAAACAAGGTGGTTTCAGGGTTTATCTTGCTGAAAACGTCTGAAATTTCGTTCGGATCGATGTTTGCCACATAATGATGGCTAAGACCCGCTTTATGATAGGGCGTCAGCGCATTAATGACGGTTTTCAGCCCAAGGTAAGAGCCACCAATGCCAATATTGACTATATGCTCAATGGGTTTACCCGTATGACCTCGCCACTGGCCAGAGCGCACTTCTTCTGTGAGTTTTTTTATCCGCCCACGGGTTTCACGAATCAGGGGCATAATGTCCTGCCCATCCACCCTTATGGGCTGACTATTAAATGAGCGAAGTGCCGTATGGAGGACAGCCCGTTGTTCCGTATAGTTGATTTTTTCACCACAAAACATGGCCTTGATGGCTTGTGGGAGTCTGGCTTCTTCGGCAAGGGCCACCAGGGAGTCCATGACCTTGTTATCAATGAGGTGTTTGGAATAATCCAGAAAAAGGCCGGCGGCTTCCAGTGTGTACTTGTCGAAGCGGGCAGGGTCATCAGCGAACAAGTCCTTGATAGGCGTTGTTGCCATTTTCTGCTGGAGGGAGACCAACTGTTCAGAAACTGAGTAGTGATTTAAAGGGATAGATGCAGGAATGAACAAGGTATTCACCACATGAAGAAATTTGGGAAAGGAAGGCTGTGACTTCAGGCAGGGATTGTAGAAGGAGACAACAAATATAGCAATTTGAAATGACGGTAAGTAAGGCTAGGAGCCTGACAGAGAATAGACTGCCCTACTGCGGTTGAGATAAATTGATCTAAAAATTCCTTTTTCTTCATCAAATAGCCCCGCTATTCTCCTCAGAAGCAAAAATTTTATCCTCAATTTCTCGCAATCCTCGCTAAGGGCGCTATTCTCGGACAGCCTCCTAGGCCTGAGAAGCTGCTCACTGGCGTAAGAAGCTAATCCAGGGGCAGAAAAAAAGCATAAGGAGATTGAAAAAATACTGAGACGTTGGGAAAAGGTAAGATAATGGCGAAGATGGAGCCTCCCATAAACAAGCGCTGGAGGCCGACTAAAAACCTGTTCCTGCCCGGGCTGGATATGCTCAGGCAGGTGTTGAAAAACGGTTGTGCAAAAAGATCAGATTGATTTTCAGAGGTTTCTCAACGTTTTGTCCCCCGCATAGGGGTAGACTATCGCTTTTTTTGGTGAGAGGGGCTTTTTTTCCTTACGGGGAATAAGTGCCTGATGACATCGTGATAATGACTGGCAAAGTGAACGTTGACCCCTTTCTTTATATAGCCGGGGAGTTCTTCAAAATCGCGCTGGCAGGCTTCAGGAATAATTAACTCGTTAATACCCTGACGTCTGGCGGCAATGACCTTTTCCCGAATGCCGCCCACGGCCAGTACCTTCCCAGTGAGGGTTAATTCACCGGTCATAGCAATGGGGCTGGGAATTCTCCCTGTAGCCATGGAAATGAGTGAGCTGGCCATGGTAATTCCAGCGCTGGGTCCGTCTTTGGGTGTTGCGCCTTCGGGAACATGCAAATGAATAAATGCTTTTTCAAAAAAGTCAGGGGCTATACCAAAACGTGTTGCCTGACTGGAGACGTAACTGAAGGCAATTTCAGCTGACTCTTTCATTACGTCGCCTAACTGTCCGGTAAATTTAAAACCTGCGCGTTGATGATGTACGACGCTGGACTCTATGGGTAAGGTTGCGCCGCCCATTGATGTCCATGCCAGGCCAGTCATAACGCCAGGACCTTGAAACAGCCTTTCTTTTTTGAAATAGGGGGAACCCAGGTAGTTTTCCAGATCCTTGATGGTGATAGAAAAGCTTTTGGCCTTTTTATTCACTAGCTTGACCACAACTTTACGGATAATTTTCTGTAGCAGTTTCTCCAGATGTCGAACGCCTGCTTCTCGTGCATAACCTTCAATGATCTTGCGTAAGGTGGCATCTGAGATTTTCAGTTGTGATTTTGATAAGCCGACTACTTTTAATTGCTTTGGCCAGAGGTGATTTTTGGCAATAGCCAGTTTTTCTTCTGTAATATACCCAGATAGTCGTATGACATCCATCCTGTCAAGGAGCGGGCCAGGGATACTATCCATTTGATTGGCAGTACAGATAAATAGAACTCTGGATAGGTCGATGCGCATGTCAAGATAATGATCCAGAAATTCCCCGTTTTGTTCAGGGTCCAGGACTTCCAGTAAAGCTGAAGCAGGATCACCATGGTATGAGGCACCGATTTTATCGATTTCGTCCAGCATAATGACAGGGTTGGAGACCTCAGCCTCTTTCAGCGCCTGAACCAGTTTACCGGGTAATGCACCAATATACGTACGTCGATGACCTTTAATTTCTGCTTCATCTCGCATACCGCCGAGACTGAAGCGGTAGAATTTTCGACCCAGGGTTTTTGCAACTGAGCGCCCAATGGAGGTTTTGCCCACGCCTGGAGGACCAATCAGCAACATAATGGAACCAGAGGCTTCCTGCTTGAAAGCGCCTACCGCTAAAAATTCAATAATGCGGTCTTTCACATCATCAAGGCCATCGTGCTCCTGATTGAGGATATCCCGGGCATTTTTTAAATCATGCAAGTCGTTTGAAAAATGGTTCCAGGGAACTGACGTTGCCCAGTCAAGATAATTACGGCAGATAGCAAACTCAGGTGAACCTGTTTCCAGGATGGACAGTTTTTTCAGTTCATCATCAATTTTCTTTTTAGCAGCCTTGGGAACATCAAGCTTTTTCATTCGTCCTTCAAAGAGTTCAATTTCGGCTGTGCGGTCATCTTTTGAAATTCCCAGCTCTTTCTGGATGACTTTTAATTGCTCTTTCAGGAAGAACTCGCGCTGGTGCTTGCTGATTTTCTGGTTAACCTCAGCATTGATTTTTGTCTGCAGACGGGCGACTTCCTGCTCTTTTCTGATGAGAATCAACACTTTTTCCATACGTCGCAGGACGGGCAGGGTTTCCAGGATATCCTGTAGCTCAGCACCAGGGGCTGTGGTAATGGCTGCCGCAAAGTCAGCTAATGGGGAAGGTTCTTTTGAGCTGAAACGATTAAGGTAATTTTTTAACTCTTCACTGTACAGTGGATTAAGCGGTATCAATTCTTTAATGGCCTGGATCAGAGCCAATGCATAGGCTTTAACACTATCACTGTCGTCGGTGTTGGTTTTAGGGTATTCCACTTGTGCTAAAAAAGGCGGAGTTTTACGCAACCACTGTTTGATACGAAATCGTTGAACACCCAAAGAGATAAATTGAATTTGGTCGTCGTCCAGTACAAAATTATGAACCTTGACGACACAACCTGTTTTCGGAAAATCATCAGGCGTGGCTTCTCCTGCGGGGATGCCCCCCAAATAACTGAGTCCCACTACTTTTTGTTTGCTCTGTCTGACACGCTGTAAGGTTTCTTCCCACAGGTTTTTACTGAATACCAGTGGCTGCACCTGTGAGGGAAAGAAAGGACGATTGGATACAGGGATAAGGTATAACTTGTCAGGCAAGTCGTTAACAGGTAGTGTCAATTCTTTGCCAGATTCTTCTGTTTTCTCATCGCCAGCAATAAACTCTGGCGGATTCTTTTTTGTCTTTGCCATAGTCGTCTACATTTACGCCGCTTTGGTAGGGTTGAGGGCTGTCTCTATACAGAACGTTGGTGCTGTGTATTACTAAGTATGGTCGATAGGGTAGCAATTGACATATTTGTTACTCTTTTATCAGGCGGGCGCACGATAAAACAACATGATCAGGATATACTTGATTTCTGGTTTGCCGGAGAAATGCCCGAGGCAAGGCAGTCGGCACGCGGTGGCAGAAAAACCCGGTGTTTGACCCGATCATACAACAGACATTTTCTGGTTTAACCTAAATTCCGCAGTTGAATTTTGTAAACTCCTTCTATTCCTTGTGACAGTTGGGCTTGCGCATTTTTATAACACCCCTTTTGGGTGAATGTGCAAAATGGTTATAAACCTACGCTCGTATGGACTTTAACAAAGGTGCTGATTTCAACTGATTAATTTAGGTTTAATGAATGGGAAAAGACGCCTTCTGGTGGGTTAGCGGCGGTCATCTGCCTAGAAGCCTCTCGGGCTTAAGCTTTCAAGCATGAAATTCAGTAGAGTGAGTCAGATGGATTTGTGCGAATAGTTGACCTGTTTAAGCAAGTTCATCGGAAAATATGGCCGCTCTTTCTGGATTTCAGGCCGAAATTGCCTTAAGTCCGACAGGCTCCTAGGAGCCTGTCCGAGAATAGACTGCCCTACTGCGGTTGCGATAAATTGGTCTAAAAATTCCTGCTTCTTCGTCAAATAGCCCCACTATTATCCTCAGAAGCAGAAATTTTTATCCTCAATTTCTCGTAATCCTCGCTACGGGCGCTATTCTCGGTCAGGCTCCTAGCAAGGGGTACTGATAGCAAAATTTTCTTCTGACTAAGTCTTCCTGGTACTGGTAGTAGTGGAAGGTAGGAGTTCATCATGGGTATTAAGTTGATATTACCAGTCAGAAAGTTCATCGTGAAAAAGTCGTTTGTTTTTTTTACTGGCGTCTTGAGCTTATCCGTTATGAGCAACGCTTATAGCAGAAATTCCTTTATTTTCATTAAAGATACCATTTCCAGGGGGCAACCACATTACTCAAAAAAAGGCTATACACTTCAAGCCAGTGGTCATGGTGTGTGCATGTTAGGCGTATATGGTCCCCCTAAATGCATAGTCACCAAGGGTGACGACTTTTGTTTTGTCCGCCTCCATTATGATTCTGCATTGGGGTGTTCATTGACGGAAAGCACCCAGGACTTTCACGTGCGAAACAATGATACTGGAAAAATTGAGGGCATGTTTTCATGGACAAAGCCTACAGCGGCAAATCCGAAAATAGACATGTTAAAAAATCCTGACAACTTTATGATAGATATAACGGGTCACCAGGTTGAACCCAATGTTTTGAATATCAAGTGCAGCAAAAAAATAAGGGGCAATGTCGAGTGAGTCGAATGAGTCGAGTGAGTCGAATGAAATGTTGGTTTGGGCTGGGGTAGTGATACCAGTCGACTCTCCTGAATGCGCTATACGCCACCAATGAACGCCAACTCCGCGTTCTTCAGGTTTGGCTCTTCAGGCTTGACTATCGGTGGTCGTACTTTGTTGTAGAACGACAGTACAAGCCGCCCAGTGACAGTCCTTGCCTTGATGTTCAGTTAACAGAATTTTTAACGACTTTGGGTATTCAGTGATCACTGAATCATCGGATACCCCCAGGAATGATGGCGGATAAAGAATTAAGTTTGGTACCATTTCTCCACCAAAATAGGTTCTGCGATGACCTGTCAGATAGGATCTGGCACCAAAAATATCGGCTTCATGACAGCCATACTTATTATCAGTGCCTTTATAGCGTAAGCTCACAGGTAGTTTTTCGTTATTTGCAATCGCTCTTCCTGCTTTTTCTCGTAATGAGCAATTCATTCCGGTATAGAGCGTAATAGTGGTAGCATCAGGCACTTTAATATTTCCACCCTTGGCATGAATCAGGCCATGCCCTTCAAATACGACGCGCTGCCTGCCATTTGGCAGGTACGGGTGAGTCCTTCTCGGGCTGATACGCTTTAAGGGGCCAACCAAATTAAGTGATTCAGCGGTGGTTCGTTTTTGGTGAAAAATTACGTCATTAGTTGATGCCGGTGTACTGGGTATCATCGAGCACCTCCTGTAAGCTACTGAAACGTAATAGTTTTTTGATCTGATATTGGTGATAAAGTCCCCTGTTTCAGACCCAGGGTCTTTTGCGCCCTTGCTGTGGTTGGCAGCCGCATTAAACCTGGCGGGTTAGCCTGACATTGGTGATTTTTTTCTTTTTAGTCTGCGTGAATCTACTGTCGTGGGCTGCGCAATCAACTCAAGAATCTTGTTAATGGGGAATACTGCATAGTGCAAAATACAAAACAAGGCTGAAAAAGCTCGGCAATCCTGATAAAGCTATTGTTAATACTGTATTGTGCCTGTCGGTGACATATGGCTGCTCGTGCTTATTGAGATGTATCGTTATCCGGTTGAAGAAGCCCACGTTAACTGGTGGAACAAGAAGCGTCTGGTGGAGCTGAGAGGTCGCTATTGAAAGCAGAAAGACTGAATGCGGTCCTTCCGCCTGACTTTTAATACCTCAATTCAGAGCAACACCCGGCTCCTCCTTTTAATCAATTAATCAGCTGACAGTCGCAGGGATTTTAATTTTACGCGTCTGGGCAGGGCTGATCATGGGTAGTACCATAGTGGCAACGCCTTGTGCCTGGAAAGCCAGGGCATCGTCCAATGTATCAAAGATTTTCCACTGGTAGTGGCTTTCACCGCCGTGACGGCGGTATTCGATATACAGGAAATAGCAGGTTGAGGTACCTTTGGCCCTGTGGTCGATCTGCCCCATAGCCAGCCAGGTGTATAGCGGGCAATGGTAGTTTTTGTGATGTATCCAATGAGTGTACATGCACATCGACTTCCACTGGGGGTGTAATGCTGGGTCAGCAGCATAGCCGCAGGGGATGTCGAGGGAAATCTGTGCAGTATTCATGGAAAGTCACGCTTACACGGGGTTAATAGAAGCCCCATTAAAGCAGTCTTCTATGTTCACCACAACAACTAATACCAATGGTTTTTCTATCTACCATGGTCTGAGCAATGTGCCATTGTTGCCAACTTGAACAAGCGTCAAGGTGATTTTTCAGCACTGCGCAAAAAGTCAATTGCCTGAGGTAAAGGACTTTCAGACTATTGATTGAAATCAGCTCATTCACCCTTTCATTTACCCTTAAGGTTAACGCTTGTCTGAGAAGCTGTTCATGGTTTTTAATGAACAGCGTCTACGAACTGTCCCCTGAAGAGGTTAGCGTCTTAACGCTCCAGGTATTTGAGCTTGCCTTTTACCCCATCCCACTGATCCGCATCAGGGGGAGAGTCTTTCATTTCTGTGATGTTGTCCCAGACTTCGGCCAGTTCAGCATTGAGCTCAATGAACTGTTGCTGATCGTCAGGGAGCTCATCTTCTGAGAAAATGGCCTGAACCGGGCACTCAGGCTCGCACAGCGCACAGTCAATACATTCATCAGGGTGAATGACCAGAAAATTCGGTCCTTCATAAAAACAGTCCACTGGACAGACTTCAACACAATCTGTGTGCTTACATTTAATACAGTTTTCACCGACTACGAAAGCCATGGCGCGATTTACTCCATGTCAAGCATGATCAAATGGATCAGATTCTACCAGCTTACCAATGGCTTACCAACTGTGCCTTACACCAGCGCTTTAAGTTCGTATAACCGCTCTAGAGCCTGGCGGGGCGTGAGATCATCGGGCAGTAGCTGCTCCAACTGTTCAACGGCAGGGTGCGGGGCAGGCGCGGTAAATAAATCCGTCTGATAGTGCTGTGTGACAGAAGGCAGTGCTGCTTCGGGTTTGTCCGCGCTGGTCGCGTCACTGCTTTCCAAAGCGGCGAGCTTTTGCTGCGCCTGGTGAATCACATGTTTTGGCACACCGGCTAATTGTGCCACCTGTAAGCCGTAGCTCTGGCTAGCAGGGCCTTCCTGAACAGCATGAAGAAAAACAATGCGTTCATTGTGTTCGGTGGCATTGAGGTGCACATTGGCGACACCGTTACTGTGATCCGGCAGTTGCGTTAATTCAACATAGTGTGTTGCGAACAGGGTAAAAGCCTTGAGGGTGTCCGCCAGGTAATGGGCGCTGGCCCAGGCGAGGGAGAGTCCATCGAAGGTGCTGGTGCCTCGTCCAACCTCGTCCATCAAGACCAGGCTTTGCGCGGTGGCATTGTTCAGGATATTGGCCGTTTCGGTCATTTCCACCATAAAGGTAGACCGGCCACCGGCAAGGTCATCGGAAGAGCCTATTCGGGTGAAAATACGATCCACCAGTCCAATTTTGGCATGGGTGGCAGGCACAAAACTCCCGATATGAGCCATTAATACAATCAATGCGGTTTGGCGCATATAGGTGGATTTACCGCCCATATTGGGGCCGGTTATCACCAGCATGCGGCGATTGGCGTGTAAATCGGTGTTATTGGCAACAAACGGGTCGGTAAGCACTTTTTCAACCACAGGGTGTCGACCTTCTTCGATATAAATGCCAGGTGACGATACCAGCTCAGGCTGACAAAAGTTCAAGGATTCTGCCCGCTCAGCCAGGTTGGTCAGTACGTCTAATTCCGCAAGGTGCAGGGCACAGCTCTGGAGGGGGGCTAATTGCTCAACGAGAGCATCCAATAAGTGATCGTAGAGGGACTTTTCCCGCGCCAGGGATCGGCTCTTACTGGACAGGGCCTTGTCCTCAAACGCTTTGAGTTCGGGGGTAATAAAGCGTTCCGTGTTTTTAAGCGTTTGTCGTCGTATATAGTCCACGGGCGCGTCATCAGACTCACGACGGCTCAGTTCAATGTAATACCCGTGGACACGGTTAAAGCCGACTTTCAACGTCGATAGCCCGGTACGCTCACGTTCGCGCTGTTCCAGTTGAACAAGATAGTCACCGGCATTTTGGCTGAGGGAACGTAACTCATCAAGTTCGGCATCATACCCTTCAGCTATCACGCCACCATCACGGATAACCACAGGCGGGTTGTCAACAATAGCGCGTGTGAGCAGTGTTGCCAGCGTTGGGTGTTCACTGATGCTTTGTGCTAATTGTTGTATTTGTCCATTGTCGATAGCGCCAAGGAGCTGCTGGAGTTCGGGTAACAGCAGCAATGCGTCACGCAGTCGGGCCAGGTCGCGGGGACGGGCCGATTTCAAGGCTACCCGTGCCAGGATTCGCTCTATATCACCAATGCCTTTCAAAACGCTGAACAAACCGTCGAAATGAAAATCGGCTTTAATGGCAGCCACCGACTGCTGACGAGCAGTTAAGGCTGGCAGATGACGAAGAGGTTGGTTAAGCCAGCGCCCGAGCAATCGACTACCCATGGCAGTGGCGGTATTATCGAGCACATCAGCCAGTGTATTCTCCCGCTGACCGTTGAGGTTGACCGTCAGCTCCAGATTTTTCCGGGTGGCGGCATCCATAATAACCCCGTCATCCCGGTTTTGTTGATGCAGAGCGCGAATATGGGGCAGTGCCGTGCGCTGGGTTTCTTTGGCATATTGAATCAAACAGCCAGCGGCTTCAATGGCTGTAGTGAGATGGGCGCAACCAAACCCGTTAAGGTCTTTGGTGTTGAATTGCTGGGTGAGTTGGCTGATGGCGGTGGCTTCATCAAAATCCCAGGGGGGACGTTTACTGACACCTGATCGTTGGGTGATACTCTCTGGCCAGTTGTGGTCATCATTGCATAACAGCTCTGCCGGGTTGATTCGTTCAATTTCTGACAGCAGCGCTTCGACGCCTTTAACCTCAATGACCGAAAACTGACCACTGTTAATATCCAGTATGGCCAGGCCGTAGGTGTTTTTTCGGCAAGTCAGCGCCATCAAAAAGTTATCCTGGCGCTCATCGAGCAGTGCTTCATCGCTCACGGTGCCTGGCGTTAAAATACGCGTGACCTTGCGCTCGACTGGCCCTTTTGTCGTTGCCGGGTCGCCCACCTGTTCACAAATGGCTACGGAGACGCCTGAACGAACCAGCCTGGCTAAATACCCTTCGACGCTGTGGTAAGGTATGCCAGCCATAGGGATAGGCTCACCGGCGGACTTGCCCCTGGCGGTCAGGGTAATATCCAGCAGGCGTGCGGCCTTTTTGGCATCGTCATAAAAGAGTTCATAAAAATCCCCCATACGATAGAACACCATGTGTTCGCGATGCTGCTGTTTTATGCGCAGATACTGTTGCATCATGGGTGTGTGTGAGGAGGTGACAACTGAATCCATAGAAAACTTATCGGTGTTGTGCCATTGAGAAAACACCCGGTCTCAGGTGCGGAATTTTTGATAGTACCATTATCAAGGCCAGTTAAGTAATAGGTTGAATGACAGCAAAGTCAAGTGGGACAGCTTGTCTGTCAGAAAGGGTCAACAATGAACGAGCAGTGGATGGACACCAACCCAGGAGCCTGTCGGACTTAAGACAATTTCGGCCTGAAATCCAGGAAGCGCGAGAAAGCGCGAGAAAGCGCGGCAAGAATTTCCGATCAATTTGCTTAAACAGGTCAACTATTCGCACAAATTGATCGAAAATTCTGACTGGCCCTACTGAATTTTATGCTCGAAAGCATAAGTCCGACAGGCGCCTAGAGCCACCGTTTTTGTTTGAAAAAAGCAAAGGTTCCCACGGCACTGAGCAGCATCAGAAATAAGGCCATTGGATAGCCCCATTGCGTTTGTAACTCTGGCATGTAGTTAAAGTTCATCCCATAAATACTGGCAATTAGCGTAGGGGGCAGGAAAATCACCGCCGCCACGGAAAAAATCTTGATAATGGTGTTCTGTTCAAGATTAATAAAACCCATGGTGGCTTCCATCAGAAAGTTGATTTTCTCAAACAAAAATGCGGTATGGGGCGTTAATGAGTCAATATCACGCAGCATATCCCGAATTTCTTCGTGCTGGGCGTCACTGAGCAGGCGGGAACAGGTGCGTAGCAGGTAACGCAGGGAGCGTTGGGTATCAAGGAGGTTCAGCCGGACTTTGCCATTGAGATCTTCCTGCAAGGTGATATTGCGTAACAGGTCATCAGCATCTGTTGTGTTTTCAGAAAGGGCGGTCTGGCTGGCGGCTTCGAGTTCTTCATAAACCTCTTCCAGTGTATCGGCTAAATATTCCACTTTGGCACTGAACAGGTTCATGATAATGTCCAGGGGCTTGTCGGCCTTCACATGCTGACTTTTCAGGTAGTTGCGCATTAGTCGAAAGAGCGCTGTGGGTTCATCCTGCAAGGTGATCAGCTTGTCTTCACGTAATTCAAAAGCAATATTGACGTTACGCAGCTCATGCCCGCAACGGTGGGGAAATAATGAGCGGATATGGATGCCTTCATCTGATTCGAAAAATCGGGAGGATACCTCAATTTCGTGAAGCTCTTCTTCATCAGGCAGGCAACCGGGATAATAGCGTGTCAGCCATTGATGCTCATCAGCGCTGGGTTCTGCCACATCCAGCCATATTGTTCCGCCCGATGGGCTGAATGAAGTATCAACTCTATCCACGGAAAACTGGCTGTTGTGCACGCTGTAGGCATTGATCATAGAGCCTGTCCTAACAAGAAGTTCAGAATCAGCGCGCGAGTATAAAGGGCTTTCAATGAGAATGCGACCGCTAAATAGCTCTACTGCACCTAAGTCCCGGAGCCACTGACAGCCAATTGAGCCAGCGTGTCAGAAAGGAAATTTCTTCCCTCCCCCCGGCGGTAACATAGCGCCGAGACCACCGGCACCGGGCATTTGGCCTTTCATCCCGCCAAGGCCACGCATCAGCTTGGACATACCGCCTTTTTTAGTGACTTTTTTCATCATTTTGCTCATTTGCTTATGCTGCTTGATGAGTCGGTTGATGTCCTGAATCTGTGTGCCGGAACCTGCGGCGATCCGTTTTTTGCGCGACCCGTTCATAATATCGGGATTGGTTCGCTCTTTCGGGGTCATGGAGTTAATAATGGCTTCCATTTGGATAAACATTTTATTGTCCACCTGACCAGGCGCTTGCTGGCCCATACCGGCCATGCCGGGGAGTTTATCCATGACGCCGGTGATGCCGCCCATTTTTTTCATCTGCAGGAGCTGGTCGCGAAAATCCTCCAGATCAAAGCCCCGCCCTTTCTTCAGCTTGGAGGCCAGGCGATCGGCTTTTTTCCTATCGAGCTTCATTTCTGCTTCTTCGATAAGGGAAAGCACATCGCCCATGCCTAAAATACGGGAGGCAATCCGGTCAGGGTGGAAAGGTTCCAGGGCATCTGTTTTTTCACCCACACCCATAAACTTGATTGGCTTGCCGGTGATATGGCGAACGGAAAGGGCTGCCCCCCCCCGGGCATCACCATCGGCTTTGGTAAGGATGACACCCGTCAGAGGCAATGCTTCATTAAAGGCTTTTGCGGTATTCGCGGCATCCTGGCCGGTCATGGCATCCACCACGAATAACGTTTCGATGGGAGTGATCGCGCTGTGTAGCGCCTTGATTTCATCCATCATCCCTTCATCAATATGAAGGCGGCCGGCCGTATCAACAATCAAGACATCGGCATGCTTGACTTTTGCCGCCTGGATGGCTGCATTGGCGATGTCTACAGGTTTTTGGTCGGTGCTGGAAGGGAAGAAGCGCAGTTTGGTTTCGCTGGCAAGGGTCTCCAGCTGCTTGATAGCCGCCGGACGGTAAACGTCAGCACTGGCGACCATGACGGACTTCTTGTGGCGCTCTTTCAGGAATTTGCCCAGTTTGGCCACAGAGGTGGTTTTACCTGCCCCTTGCAAACCGGCCATTAAAATAACAGCAGGTGGTTGTGTTGCCAGGTTCAGGGTGTCGTTAGCGGCACCCATCACGTTAATCAGTTCGTTCTGGACAATTTTGACAAATGCCTGTCCGGGGCTCAGGCTCGACTGGACTTCCTGACCCACAGCCCGTTCTTTGATCCGGTTAACAAACTCCCGCACCACAGGCAGGGATACGTCTGCTTCGAGTAATGCCATGCGCACTTCACGCAGGGTATCTTTAATATTATCTTCAGTTAGTTTTGCTTTGCCTGTCACGCTTCTCAGCGTATGGGACAAGCGTTCAGTTAAATTCTCAAACATTCTTTTCGCCCAGTGAACCGTAGATTCTGCACAGTTTCACAGCATTATATAGGATTTATACAGGCTTTGCCGCCCGACGGTCAGACTATCATGCCTGTTTCTCAGAGGTGGGTACATGGAAGAATTTTTGTTATTGCCGCTGAACGCCCGGTGAAACTAAAATCACGTATCTTCTGAGGCTTTTTGGTACTGGACATTGCTATCAATGCAGTCTTAGAAGTATGGTCGGGTTTTAAGTCGTGTTAATCACCGTTATTGCCTTCTCAGGGTGCCAGCTTGAGAAAACTTTCCATAGTAGTGTTGCACTGAAGTGGAGTTTGCTTATGTCTGATAAATGGTCTGGTATTATTCTTATAGTCATTTCTGATTACGATTCAATAATAGCATCGACGATTAGATTTAACGTATTAAAATATAATATTAAAGGTGCTTTTTACCTTGAGACGTTGACAGAAAATTCCAGGAATAAACTTGATGAGAATCACCTCAACCCCTTAACAACGGGGTGCTTAAAACTATTTAACGACGCTCATTTGAAAATATTATTAGTAGGACATGGAGTAGGTGAGTTTGAGCATAATCCCAATCGATTAATTGTAAGCCTTCACGAAGCAGGGTTACGTCAGTGTGGACTCATTTCTTTTAAGGGGTGTTGCCTTGGTTGTGACGACTTTTTGGACAGGTTTACCCGCAGTTGTTATGAGCTGGATCTAATAAAAGTTGGATTCCTTTCAGGGTATGTTGGTAGTTCTATATCCCCATTAATGTATTCACCGTGTTCCCATGAGAGTGTTGGTGCGTTTCAACTGTTTCTTAACACGATATTTTGTTGTAGCTGTTGTTTTCCAATCCAGCTGCCTGACTTCATGAGGGTCAAGGTTGTACGAGGCAATCACAACATTGTCCCTTTGTGTGGGCCGACCAGTCGTTTCCCGGCGCAGCAGGAAAAAAGCTTAGAACCCCCTGTTACCGACGAAGCGGTTCAAGGCATACTTCCCCCCTCGGTTGGTTCTCAACGTTGATGTGATGCATGCCAGTGGTTGATTATTTCAGGTGATTGATGACCCTACGGCCATTAGATAGCTCAATTTGCCAGTTGGCTTTAGCCGGTGGAACTTTAATCAAAGCAACATTACCCAAAGAGTGCTTGGCACTGAGGGGGGTTTCATAACGGGCAATAAACTCCAGTCGTTCACGGTTAGCGTTGTAGATATTGACCATAAATTCGATGGTTTTTTCACTTAAGGGCACTTGGTAATAGCGGATCAGGTTCTGGGCGAGTTTTTCTGCTGAAGCTGCCAGGTCTTTTTCAACGGCATTCGCCATGGCTTCGCCCAGGGCGGCTTTGGTTTTCGCGCTCATTCCGGGTTCCAGGGAGGCAAGGCTGGACGCGTTGGCGCCTTCGATAGCGCGTTGGATCTGAGGGTCGTGCAGGGCAATGTAAGGATCAAGAATGGAGGCTATTTCAATGGCGACTTCCCGTGCCCGGGTTTCAGTCACGTCTTTTTCCGAGATGGGAAGAGGCTCATCGAGGCGGATACTGTTTTTTCTCAAGCGAGACTCTTCCAGAAAGGTATTGAGTCGACGAGCGACAGCGACTTTTTCGGTGTCATCAAGCTCAATGATTTGCTCTGAAACGGTCAGGCTGCGTTTCAGGCTTTCTTTTTGGGATTCCTGTACTTCATTGGCCTTGGTCTGCCAGTGTTTCAGTGCCCGTTTGAACCGCTGGCTGTCCCGCCCCTGCTTCAGATAGGCTTTATGGCATTCATTATAGAGCCCAAGGGCTTTACTCAGTTGTTGGGTCTTTATATTCAGCGCCATCAGGTGTTTGTCTTTACGGACAGCCAGCTTACGGGCTTCACGAACCTGATGGCTGAGGGTGTCCATAGCCTTAACCGTAGCGGTAAGCAACGTATGCAAGCTAATGCCTTGTCCTGAAACAATTTGGGTATTGATACCTGTGCTGTTGAGGTAGTTCGTTAATGCTTTCAGGCGAGAGTAGACCCGTGCCCGGCTGATGCGGTAGTCATTACGCTCTTCTTCGAGTTTATCGAGGGCTTTGGCTAAATCCCACTGGCCGGTATACTCTATTTTGAGGTAGGCAATTTTGCGGCCACAGATCAGCTCAAAACATAGGGTCAGCATTTCCTCTACATCGTGCAGGGTCATCAATGCTTCATTATCTTGCTCAATGGCCGTGAGAATCCGCTCAATGAACAAGATACCCCGCTTTTGTCCGTGATGTGGGGTCAAAACAATGCCACTCATGCGTTGCTGCATGGCTTCTGCGATTCTGGGATGGTGTTCTTTCAGAACCTGGCACGCAGACGTTACATCCTCACGGGCGTCTTCGATGATATCTCTCATACGATTATACAGACCTGCCCGTCTGAAAATTTCAATGCGTTCCGCCTGCTTGGCCAGCGTCGGGTTGCCCGTTAAATCCTCAATGGCGGTGGCGACCCATTCAGGGCCGAGATCCAGTTTTCGTAGCAAGATGCCGGCAGAGTGAATACGACGGGAGTCTTCCGACAGGTTTCGCTGGGCCAGGTCGCGGATGATATAAATCAGCTCGGGGATACGGTCAATGGTATCAAGCAGGCTGTCACGGTCTTTTTCCATCCGGCGGCCATGGGTCATAGTGTAAATGAACTTCGAGGCCAGACCCAGAATAATTACGATGATAGAGTAGCCAAGAAAATACAGTGTTTTTTCTATTGGCATGCCAGTGCCGTAGCCCATATACCAGCCACCGGCCGCAGCAATCAGTGAAACCGGGCCGGCTGTCCATGCGTACTGTACAATAGTGATGCGCCAGGGTTCCTGGTGGGGGGCTCGGGCAACTTTTTCCAGCCAGCGCAGGCCGCGTTCTTCCAGTTTAAGGTCGTTAATTGCTTGTTTTTTTTTCCGCAAGCGCAACCGGCGGGTCATGTATTTCAGTTCCTGAATCGATAAAGTTAGCCTACTGTCTTATAGCAGAGAACCATGATGGGGTGATTACAGTAGGTGAAAAAGGTGAATTTTATGGGTATTTTAGGGGGGGGCTTTAGTGTGCGGCTACTTGGTAAATATACAGATTTCAGATACTGGTTGAATGACCCGTTTGCCAATCCTGCCCGAAGCAGTACTTCTGATACAAAAAGGAGGTGATTAAATTTCATAAGAAAGAGCGGCGCTTATTCTAAACCTGCAAATCATAAAGGAACACTGCCAGATTTTACCCCCCCCTGATTTCATCTGATGATTGATACGAGTTATTCCTTTGCAGAAAATAGCAGAAAATAAACGTCAGGCAGCTAGGAGCCTGTCCGAGAATAGACTGCCCTACTGCGGTTGCGATAAATGGGTCTAAAAATTCCTGCTTCTTCGTCAAATAGCCCCACTATTATCCTCAGAAGCAGAAATTTTTATCCTCAATTTCTCGTAATCCTCGCTACGGGCGCTATTCTCGGTCAGGCTCCTCGCAGTCACAGGATCGAAATGCTGGCGTAAACCCATTTATAAAAGACGAATGTTACGTAGACGATTTTTAAATTCCTCTTTTTGCTCTTCAGTCAAAGTGTCTTTGTCTTTTATTTTAAATCGCATGGAAAATAGTTTAGCTGTAATGAATTGCAATGTTACGATATCTTGATCAAGCTCTTCTTCAGTTAAATCGAAACTTTTTGTAAAACAATCTTTGATTTCATCAACAAACTCCATAGGAAGATTTTGCCAATCCCTTGAAGCAATCACATCCAAGGCAGATAATGCATGGAGAAATTCGAAATAAGGAGAGCCTGTAAAGCTGATTCGCAGGGGGTTGCCCGTTTCATCTACGGCGGTGCACTCCGTCATAGCATCCAGATCAATTAAATAAATACGCTTCTTCCGCGCGTCCACAAGCATATTACCAATGTGGGCATCGCCAAGGTGTAAACAAGTTATGGGGGGGCTTTCCCCTTCACCAGCGTTTTTACTGGCACCAGTTTTGAGATTTAGAACTTTATTCCTGATGATAGCTGCTTCATTGGCATCTAGCAGTTCCTTTTCTTGTGCCGTTGTTAAAAATTTTTCTATAATAGTAGTTTCTTTCTTGAAATCAGGCGCTTTAGCTATTACTTCAGCGTCTGTGGCAGATTCACTCAAGTTTTGTATTACCCTAAAGGTTTGACCCATTTTAGCGACAACATCAAGAACCTCTTTTTGGGATGAGGTGCTTTGCTGATTGATATAATCAATGCCATTGGGCGCGTTGATATATTCCCACAGTAGTAAGAAACGTTGTTTTTGATCCTCAGATTCATCGTTACACTGAAGGATTAGCGGTTCTGTTTTCACCAACGTTGGCGAAAGCAATTGCCAGCTATCACCAAAATCAAGACCGTGGCCCAGTAAGTTTCTGATAATTTTATCCGCATCTTTACTATCTAAAAAACGTTGCTGGTTGTCGGTAATCTTGGCGACAAACTTTTCACCCGAGCTTTTGTCTTTAACAAGGACAACAGTATCTTTATTAGCCCCACTGAAGTGCTTTTCGACCTCCCAGTTTCGGGCCGCTAATGTTTCACGGATTTTTTGATCGTCAGCTGTTTCCCAAAGATGATGGCGACGGGCATATTCCATGACCTTGGCAGGCAATAATGCTTTCACGTCGTCAGTCATATAGACTTTCCGCACCAGGGTGGAGTTCAGTTTCGGATTAAAAGTGCCTTCAGGCGAGGGAATAAAACTGACGGTACCGGGGAAATGATTGGGAATATCCGGGGCGGGTTGGCTGGTTTGGTTGTGAATCAACCAGCTATTGGGCTTGAATTTTTTTTTACACCCGTCAGGCTCGGTAATGGAGGGTAAGGCGCTGTCCCCTATCTCGTTATAGAGTTCCAGTAAGTCGCCGCCCGATAAGCCAATAATCGTCGCTTTTTTATCTTTCAGTATTTTCAGTACCTCGGAATCATTCTCCTTTGCAATAATCACCCGGCGCTCATCCTCAAAAGCAAGGTTTAGCATATTGAATCGATGATTGAAGTCAGACCGGTTGGGTTTATGGCTGTTGGTATTGTTGGCGATGATAACTATTTTTGCTTCAGGCTTTTCTTTCAGGGCTGCTTGCGCTGTCGCTATACGATTATTGTGCACCGGATCGAAGGAGCCAAACCACACCAGGACAGTGGCTTCCGGGTCAATTTTTTCTTTCAAGGTCTGGGTCAGTGCCGGTGATGATAACAAGGTTAAAGCAGATAAAAGGGTGCTGAGTAGTCTTGGATAAGTCATAGTAACCTCAGGTTTAGATAAAATACCCGGATTATCTCCAGTCTGTTGTTCGATACACTGACACCAGGGTCAGCCGCTTTCTTTCACTCGTTTTCACTCGTCCAGCTCTGGGCTAACATACGCAAGAGTACTATGCCTTCTGGTCTTCTGGTCTTCTGGTCTTCTGGTCGGCGTTTTCCAGAATATTGCCTGAAGATAGCCCTCAATGGACTCAAAAACCCCTCGCTGCGTTAACTCATTGGTCAACGGGGGCTCATGCAATATAGTCGGTAACTTCAGTGAGTGGAAAAAAACTGTCGACTTTGTTGAGTGTCGGGTGTTTTGCTCCTTGTGCCATATCTGCTATAAATTCTGACAGTACTGGTGTTCGGCGGCGGCTTATGACACACTCGGGTGCTTGTCTGCGGGGTTTGGGAAGGGTATAGCAGAGTCAATGAATGTCATGCTGGTCAGTGTTGGTGCATTGGTGTGTTATTTGACAGGCCTGTTGGGGCAGTTCGCGTGTATTCGTGGCAAGCTGCCCGCTCGCCGGGCGCAGGTGTTAGGTTTTACTGCATCAGGTGCGATTTTTCATACGGTGGCGCTCTTCTGCGCTATTCATACACAACAGGGTATTAATCTGGGCGTGATGAACATTGCTTCATTAACGACGCTGATGGTCACCCTGGTAGTATTGCTAAGTAGCCTCAGAAAGCCAGCAGAGAGTTTGTTATTGTTTATTTTGCCGTTCACGATGCTGGCTTTCGTGTTTGCCTGGTTATCGCCTGTCCACTCTGTTATCTGGCGCCCTCCCCCAGCGATGGTGGTGCATGTTCTGATCTCGGTGCTGGCTTATGGGTTGCTGATGGTGGCGGCCTTTCAGTCGTTATTGTTGTCTTATCAGGAATATCAGCTAAGAAACCATCGTCAAAAACGTACTTTACAGGCTCTGCCCTCATTGCAGACGATGGAGCGGCTCATGTTTGAGTTTCTGCTGGTGGGGGTGATATTTCTGACACTGTCGTTGCTAAGTGGCTTTCTTTTTTTTGAAGACATGTTTGGCCAGCAGTTGGTTCATAAAATGGTGTTTTCCCTGGTCGCCTGGTGTGTATTTACAGGATTGTTACTGGGACACAGACTGTGGGGCTGGCGAGGGCTGACTGCTATGCGCTGGATTTTAGCTGGATTTTTATTATTAATATTATCGTATTTTGGCTGGCGTTTGGCCGTTAATATACTCGCTGTAAAATAAAACTGGGGAGCACTTTGAGTCAGGTACCTGTTAGCGCTTTGATGGGCGTGTTGTGTTTACTGTTACTGTTGTCGGCATTTTTTTCCAGTGCTGAGACTGGCATGATGGCCATTAATCGGTACCGGCTTCGTCACCTGGCTCGCAAAGGCCATCGTGCGGCCAAGCGGACAGCCAAGCTTTTGGAGCGCCCGGATCGGCTGATCGGGGTGATTCTGGTTGGCAATAATTTTGTCAACATTCTGGCATCATCGCTGACAACAATGGTTGCTTTGCAGTTATGGGGCGATAATGGTTACGCCATTGCCATCGGAACGATTACCTTAACAATACTGGTGTTGATCTTTGGTGAAGTCACCCCTAAAACAATGGCCGCCCTGTACCCTGAACGGATTGCTTTTCCAGCTTCTATTGTCCTTGTCCCTCTGTTGAAATTATGTTATCCGCTGGTGGTGGTATTGAACTGGGTCTGCGGCCTGATTATGCAGCCTTTTGGTATCAAGCTGGGGGATACAGGCAGTGACCAGCTTAATGCGGATGAATTAAGAACGCTGGTGAATGAGTCCGGTCGCAGACTGCCTCAGAAGCGCCGTAGTATGTTGCTTGGGATTCTCGATCTCGAAAAGGTCAGTGTTGACGATATCATGGTGCCGCGCAATGAAATCGTAGGTCTTGATATTGATGAAGATATTAATGTGATTCTCGATCAGCTGAGGGAGTGCCAGCATACCCGCCTGCCCGTTTATAAGGGTGATATCAATAATATCGTGGGAATGCTGCATATGCGAAAAGTGGCACGTTTGCTGTCCCTTGAGGAAATCAATAAAGCCATTTTATTACAGGAAACCATTGAACCGTATTACATCCCTGAAAGCACTCCTCTGCACACCCAACTATTTAATTTTCAGGGTGTAAAAGAACGTGTGGCACTGGTTGTAGACGAGTACGGAGATATTCAGGGGCTTTTGACCCTGGAAGATATTCTAGAGGAAATCGTTGGTGATTTTACCACTGATGTCTCCGACTCCAGCCAGGATATTACCCCACAGGAAGACGGCAGTTATATTATTGATGGTGCTGCATCTGTTCGTGATGTTAATCGTGCCCTCGGCTGGAATCTGCCTGTAGACGAAGCGCGAACAATCAGTGGGTTGATTACCGAGGAAATGCAGTTCATTCCTGAATTCAGCGTCTGTCTTATGGTAGGTGAGTATCGATTTGAAATATTGCAGGTGAAAGATAACCGGATACGGACGGTTAAAGTCGTTTTGGCGCCCTAGGAGGCTGTCCGAGAATAGACTGTCCTACTGCGGTTGCGATAAATTGGTCTAAAAATTCCTGCTTCTTCATCAAATAACCCCGCTATTCTCCTCAGAAGCAGAAATTTTTATCCTCAATTTCTCTAATTCTCGTTAAGGGCGCTATTCTCGGACAGGCTCCTAGTGCTGATTACCTGTAAGCTCTGTTGATTTGTTTCCCTGTTCTGGATGACGCTTTATCGGGTAAAGCCTATGGGACATAAGTGTGCCTGATAGTGGTATTGGGATATCAGGTCTGTTTCACTGCTTCAAACGGTGGTGGGGAAAATGGAATGTTTGCATCGAGTGTCACATTTAAAAAATCGACAATCATTATGGCTGTAAGCCCCCATATGGTGTATTCACCGTATTGATACGAGGGCATGGCAAAAGGGCGGTTGGAGCCTTTGCGCCGGGCGATTGATAAATTTTTTTGATCCAGTAAAAAGGGTAGGGGGACTGTAAAAATACGATCGAGTTCGTCAGCATTGGGGGTCAGATCAATATATTCTGGAACCAACCCCACAAAGGGGGTGACAGCAATGCCAAAGAGCGACACCACTGTACTGATCTCGCCAACCAGGGTGACAGAGGAAGGACAAAGGCCAATTTCTTCAAACGACTCCCGTAGTGCTGTTTTTTCAAGGGAGCTGTCATCAGCGTCTCGTTTACCACCGGGAAAGGCGACTTCGCCACTGTGTGTGGAAAGTCGGGGTGAACGGCGTGTCAGGATAATCGCGGGTTCTTTTGTCTGTATCACAGGAATCAGCACCGCGGCTTGGGGTAATGTGGATTGAATGGTTCGAGGTTGATGATTCGATAATCGCGTTTTAATCAGATCCAGCATCCTGTTACACCGTCTGTCATGATGTTTTAATCATATCCGATTCGTGTACTGACTTAACAGCAATTTACTTGCCATTGTCCATTGTAGTGATTAATGACGGGGTTGGCATACATGGCAATAAACCAGGGCTTGTGCGCGTCATTAATACGGTGGTAGCGTTGCTGAAATTTTTCTTGATGGCGTTTCAGTTCAGCATCAGGAAACAGTGTATGCAACGCTGGCACCTTGATATGGGGATGCTCTGTTTTGATAATGTCCCAGGCTAAAAAATTTGATGGGTGCAGTCGGTAGTTAGTGAGTATTTGCCGGTCGATTGCATCAGCCACTTCACTGGCATGGTCAAAACCGCGTGTCAAGGGCGTGCCAAAGGCAACATGAACATGCCCCTTATAGCCTTCTATCCCTTTGGCAATGCTGCGCATATCTTCATCTTTTTGTTTTTCGTAATGACCATGTGTCGCCTTATGGTATAGCTCGGCTGCTTTATCAGCATCGCAGGGGTCATATTCAAAAGAGATGGCTATGGGGACGATATTTAATGAACGAATACTGTCAGAAAACGTGGTGGTTTTGCTTTTTTTACTCATGTGCATCATCTTGATGATGGCAGTATCTGTTTTATCGTTACCGTCTTTGGCGCGCCCTTCACTTTGCGCAATCCATACAGAATGGCCGGTATCAATGGAATGATGAATATAGGCAGACAGGGTGTGATAAGCATGAAGTTTCTCACGACGGCCCTGAACAGAGCGTTTTACAATAAAGCTTTTGTTCAGACGCATCAGATCACTGACAAAGGGGAGGCCAAGCAGGTTGTCACCAATGGCAAGGCGTGGCGTATCAAAGCCATTGAAATAAAGTTCGTAATTGATAAACGCGGGATCTAAGACAATATCGCGGTGGTTTGATAAAAAAAGATAGGAAGTGCCTGTTTTCAGGTTTTCCAGACCGGAAAAGGTCACCTTGGAGGTTGTTTTGGTGATAAGTTTTGAAAGGAATGGTTCAATGGCACGCTGAAAGCCTTTGACATCATTGATACCCCTGAGCTTGTAGCCCATAACGACACTGGTCAGCCGTTGCATCAGTTGCCCGAAATGCTTGGTCAGCGTCGGATAGTTGTATCTGGCAAGTGTATTCAGGAAGTGGCCATCAAGTAGTATTTTTTCCAGTACCGGGCGTACTTCACTGTCGGCGTAGGGTCTTATTTCTTCAAATTCTTGCATCAGGTATGAATCATCAGTTGCGGGCAATGTCAAAAAGGTAAATCAGTGCTACTGTCGCTGCAAAGTCCAATAATATACCGCTAGGAGCCTGTCCGAGAATAGACTACCCTACTGCGGTTGCGATAAATTGGTCTAAAAATTCCTGCTTCTTCGTCAAATAGCCCCACTATTATCCTCAGAAGCAGAAATTTTTATCCTCAATTTCTCGTAATCCTCGCTAAGGGCGCTATTCTCGGTCAGCCTCCTAGGAGCCTGTCGGACTTATGCTTTCGAGCATAAAATTCAGTAGGGCGAGTCAGAATTTTCGATCAATTTGTGCGAATAGTTGACCTGTTTAAGCAAATTGATCGGAAATTCTGGCCGCACTTTCTCGCACTTTCTCGCACTTTCTGGATTTCAGGCCGAAATTGTCTTAAGTCCGACAGGCTCCTATACAGTGTCATTATGTATAAGAATTTGTAGGGCTTTGTAAAACACTTGGGCGTATAATAGCGGCTTTTTGTGGAAAACAGGAATATTTCGCTGATGAGCATCAAAAGACTCGTGTTAGCCAGCGCGCTTATAATGGCAAACCCTGTTCTGGCGAGTAGTCCGGCTGGAACACCTGCCGATATAGAACAGGCTGTTGCGTCAGTGAAGGCATCAAAAGACAATGTCCAGGGGGCTGTTTCAGCACTGGAAGCTTATGCCAAACAGGGAAATGGTGATGCGCTGTTATGGTTAGGGCGCATTTATAGGGATGGCCTTGGCGGAACCCCGAAAGATCCAAAACGGGCTTTTTCTTGTTTTGAAAGGGCGGCGGGTAATGAAGGAAAAAATAATGCTGCCAAATACGAGTTGGCCAGGGCTTATTATTATGGTGAAGGGACGGACAAAAATCTGATTGGCGCCTATATCTGGGCAACATTAAGCTTGCGGACGCCTTCAGGGGAGAGAAAAGAAGCGCAAACACTGGTAAGTGAATTGACAGGGATGCTTTCAGAAGAACAGCTTAACTCAGCGAAAATCATTGCCGAACAGATTCATGATTTGTATTTGGACTAGGAGCCTGACCGAGAATAGCGCCCGTAGCGAGGATTACGAGAAATTGAGGATAAAAATTTCTGCTTCTGAGGATAATAGTGGGGCTATTTGA